>NZ_JBFRRH010000027.1:0-37276 GCF_041472995.1 Vibrio sp. 10N.261.46.A3
AACTACCCTGCCAGATAGGGCTAGCAAGCTGAATACATTGAGTGATGGTATTAAAATCCTTAACTTTATTTTGTTCTTATTAAGAGACGTAAAGCCGATGTTTTTCTTCGGTGTGTTGTCAGTGTTGCTTTGTTTTATTTCATTAGGATTAGGGATTCCCGTTATCCTAGATTTTATCGATACAGGGTTAGTTGAAAGAGTACCTACTGCTATTCTGTCTAGCTCAATTGCACTTATTGCGGTGATGTCTTTCTTTTGTGGCTTGATACTTGACAACGTGTCACGAGGTAGAAGAGAGATGAGAATCCTCTCAATATTAAGAAGTCACGATCACAAGCTATCAAAATAGGGTTCAGGTATGAGAATAAGCAAGAACGAAGATAAAGAATGGCTCAACTATTTATCTCGATTCAGTGACGAATATGATGAGCGGGTTTACAGCGGAAATACAACGGGTTATGTGATGAGAGCTGGCCATGTAGCGTGCGAAAAGCCATTTGGTGAAAGTGAACACTTTTCGAGAGTGTTAGAAGTGGGATCCGGAACGGGTGAACACTTACTGCATGTTAAGCACACTTTTGATGAATATATTGTAAGTGATGGTGATGCTGCGGCGCTTGAGTTGGCCCAAAAGCAGCTCAATCATATCAACTCTTACGATAAACTTACTTTCGATGTGACCAATGCTAGGCAATTAAACTTTGAAAGTAATAGCTTTGATCGAGTGATTGCAACTCATATATTGGAACATTTGTATGAGCCCCATTTAGTTATCAAAGAGTGGTTAAGAGTGTTAAAGCCCGGAGGAACTCTTTCGATTCTGATTCCTACTGATCCTGGAATAGCATGGAAGATTGGTCGGTACTGTACGACGAGGAAGCAAGGTCTGGCAAAAGGTTGGAATTACGATTATATAATGGCAAGAGAGCATGTAAATCCATGTAATAATCTAATTGCGTTCTTAAGGTACTATCTTCCTGAACATCAAAAATCATTTTGGCCGATGAGTTTTGTGCCTCTTATTGACTGCAATTTATTCTTCAATTTTCACGGGATTAAGCCTGATTCTAGTTCTGAAAAGAAGTAAGAAGCAAGCGACTCGCTTACTTCTTACTATAAATCTTTTAGACTGTTAAACCTGTGATTGCGCCAAAGACCATGAATAATCCGACAAGCCCTACAATAGGTAACTTCACGGTTTTCAATAACCACACACCAACAATGATCAAAGCGAAGTCTAAACCACTATTCACTGCGCTTGTGAAAATCGGTTGATATAGCGCTGCCAATAACAAACCTACAACCGCCGCATTCACACCTGTAAGTGCACCAGCCACTAAAGGTTTGCTTGCAATCGCCTGCCAGTTCTTCAGTACACCCAGTAGCAATAAAAAGCCCGGTAAGAACACAGCAATCGTTGCGAGGAGTGCGCCTGTGATCGGTGCCGATGGCATCAATACATAACCTAAGTAAGTCGCAAGTGTAAACATAGGCCCTGGTACTGCCTGTGCTGCTGCATAACCTGTTAGGAAGGCATCTTGAGACAGTTGGTCACCAATACCATTTTGTAGCAACGGAAGTACCACGTGGCCGCCACCGAATACTAAGCTACCGGCTTGGTAGAACAGGCCAAACACTTCAATACCTTGAGAGTAAGCACTGAATAGAGGCAGGCCAACTAGCAAAGCAACAAAAATCACCAGAGGCGTTACCGATATCTTTTGTGTTGAAGGTGTCGTTTTTAGCTCTTGAGACGTCAAGAACTTACTACCAACCATCGCTGCAAATAGAAGCACTAACACTTGAGGCCAGATGCCTGGAATCAGTAGCAGTACAATCGCGGTAATCACACATAAGGCGGTCGCTATCTTCGATTGGCAGAAGTTCTTGTACATACCAAAGGTAGCATCAGCCACAACCACTACCGCTAATAACTTAAGCCCGTGAATGATTGAATTGAAAAGTGGTGCTTCCAATAGCTGGTTGCTGACTAACGCCAATATCAGCATCAGAATCACAGATGGGGAAGTGAAGCCGACAAATGCAGCAATAGCACCTGTTAGTCCACCTTTCTTGTAGCCAACCGCAAAGCCAACCTGACTTGAGCCTGGGCCCGGTAGGAATTGACTAAGAGCGACAATCTGCCCGTACTCTTCGTCGGACAACCAATTCAGTTTTTCAACAAAGGTTTTACGGAAGTAGCCAATGTGTGCTGCTGGTCCACCAAAGCTAATCCAGCCAAGCCAGAAAAAGGTTTTAAAAATTGAAAGCATGATCGATTCCAGATAAATGTTTAGCGTAATTTAGGTGGAGTTAAACTATGATTCAAATTAATTGTTTTAATTATAACTATGAATGAAATGGGTTATTTGGCATGGCTGATTTTAATTGGAAAGGGATCGACCTTAACTTGTTGATTGCACTGCAGGCTTTGTATAAAACGAATAGCGTGAGTAAGGCTGCTGAGCGTTGTTATGTCAGCCAATCTGCGATGAGCCATAGCTTACAAAGGCTACGAAAGTTGTTTGATGACCCTTTGTTTGAGCGTGTAGGTAGCAAGATGGAGGCGACCGACCGAGCCATTGAACTATCAAGCACCGTGGACGCGCTACTGAATACCATCCAGTCAGAGGTACTGTTGTCTAAGTCGTTTGATGCAGAGACTTATAAAGGGACTTGGAAGATTGGTCTCACTGATTATGCCGAGCAGATGTTCGCTCCAATATTGTTTGACCTGATTAAGCAATCCTCTCCTTATTCTCAAGTAGCGTTGTTCAATGTAAACCGGAGTAACTACCAGCAAGTCTTTGAAGATGCCACGCTTGATATGACGATAGGCAGCTTTGGTGAGGTACCAAAGCAATATCGAACAAAGCATTTATACACGGAGCAACATGTTTGTTTACTTGATCAATCGGTTCTAACTATTGAGGATCCGATGTCGCTAGAACAATTTGTTGCTGTCGAGCACGCGCTCGTTTCCCCGGCAGGGGCTTTAAAGACGGGAGTGGACACTCGTTTAGGTGAACTCGGTTTAAGCCGGAAAGTCGCGATATCTTCCAGTAACTTTTTAACTGTTAAGCGGCTCATTCGTGGCAGAGAACTATTATGTATTGTCCCCAAGCTAGTCGCGCGCAAGGATATGGATAGTGAAGAAACCTTACTAGCTGTGAAGCCACCAATTGATGTTCCAGATTTTGATATCCAGCTTGTTTATCGAAAGGCAAAGCATTTAGATGATAAAAATAAACTACTTAGAAAGTTGATTACTAATGCGATCTCATCTGTGATTTCCGAATAGTTTATTGTGTCGGTTAATCGTCAAATTTATATGAATTAATTTTAGAAAAATCCGGTTTATTATAAGAACCCGACTATACTTAATTTACGACTCAAAGCAGTCGTAAAGAATAGGCTTTTTGATTTACCTAAGTAAAAAAATTGGTTATATCTTCATGATATAGCTTAAAAATCTACCAGGCTAAACGGACTTAGTTGGTCTTAAAAGCGCTAGCTCCCCCTAGCGCTTTTTTCTTTCAGTTGGATTCTGGTAGCAGGCTCTGAATCTTCTTCAGCAGTTTTTCGATCTCTTGTTTTTCATAATTGGCAGTCACCTTAGATTGGCTACTTTCTCTCGCAAGCAGTGTGGTTTCAATATGATGTTGTAACAAGGCATCTTGCGAATTGGCGTTGAGCTTCTCTGCAAGTCTCACCGCTTGCTGGCCTATTCTTGTGAAATCTTGTTTGATGGTTGTAAGAGGCGGATTGAAGAATGCGCTGTCTTCTATACCATCAAAACCCACGACCGCAACCTTGTCCGGTACTGGTATTTGCAATTCTTGCAGTGCGCGTAAAACCCCTAATGCCATTTGATCACTGGCGACCAACACAGCATCAAACTGGATTTGTTTCGCAACGGCGTCTCGAATGCCAAGGTAGCCACTTTCTGCTTGCCAGTTTCCTTGATGTTGAAACTGTACCTGACAGTTTGCATCTGATAACACACCCAACCAACTTTGAAGACGGATTTGTGAGGCACTGGACTCATTAGGCCCACTGATCAACAAGTATTCACTGCGACCATTTTCAATAAGATGTTGAGCCGCCAGCTTTGCGCCCTCGGCATGATCGCCGCATATATAGTTAACTTGACTGTTAGAAGGGACATCAATGAAGATGAGGTTTAAGTGTTGATATTGTTCTACCAGCAATTCGGCGTCTGCACTCTTTAAAGGCACATTGAGAATGATGCTGTCGATCTGTTGGGCGATCAGTTCACGAATGGCTTCGCGGGTGTTGGCGAGGTTCGGTTCTGATACCACAGAAAAAGCGGTGCCATACCCCATATCGTGAGCCTGCATTCGCACACCATTGGCGATCATTGCGGCGCCGTGTAAGGCCATATCGAGAGTTACTAACCCTATGCTGGTGGACTTGGAACGGCTGAGCATTTGAGCACCTTTATTGGGCACATATCCAAGCTTCTTTATCGCAGCATTCACTTTGTTTCGAGTGGATTCTGCGACATCCTGCGAACCGTTCGTCACCCTTGATACTGTTTGAGTCGATACGCCAGCCAGCTTCGCCACATCTTTAAAAGTTACACTCATCACACTGTCCATCGAATATTCCCGTAGTTCGATGAGCTTATCCAATTTAGCGAAATGAAACTCTGCTCCCTTTCAAAAAAATGTCATTTGAAACATTAAATATGTTTCCGAAAACAGTCGATCTTGTGCAAATTTTAGCAACGAATAAGTGTTTTTAGATCACGTTATTTAGCCATTTTGGTACTAATTTCAGTCTTCAAGTTCACTATTAATTTTAGTTTATGTTTACGAAAACAATACGAGATTGGCTATGAGCGAATTTATTCATCTAACAAGTAAAAACCACAGTTTGATCATCAAATCGGGCCGTACTCCAGAGGTTCTTCACTGGGGCGCAAAGATCGCCAGTATTGATGAAGATCTTTTGTTATCAACCGAGAGACCGATCTCTCAAGCACGCCTTGATGTCGATGTACCGCTTTCTCTTTGTCCTGAATTGGGTAGCGGTCATTTTAATGCGCCGGGAATTGAAGGGCATCGTGATGGTTTTGATTGGGCTCCCGTTTTTAATACCGTCCGCGTAGAAGCTCAGGATCAGCAAGCCACTTTTGTTCTAGAAGACACCGTGTCTAAGCTTGAATTGACGGTCGAAATTAAACTGGATTACGAGTCTGATGTGGTTCAAAAGCGCATCACAGTAACCAACAAAGGGGGCAGTAAATACTATTTAAATAAGCTGTCATCAACGTTGCCGCTGCCAAACCACGCCAATGAATTGATGACGTTCCATGGTCGTTGGTGTCATGAGTTCCAAACGCAACGTCAGCGTTTTGAGCATGGTGGCTTCATGCAAGAGAACCGTCGCGGTCGTACTTCACATGAAAATTTCCCAGGCATGTTTGCTGGAACGCAAGGTTTCTCAGAGCAGAACGGCTTGGTGTGGGGCTTCCATTTAGGCTGGAGTGGTAACCACCAAATGCGCGCTGATGTCCGTAGTGATGGCCGCCGTTTTGTTCAAGCGGGAGAGTTATTGCTAGCGGGTGAATCGATTCTAGAGCCAGAGGCAACTTACCAGACACCTTGGCTCTACGGCTGTTACAGCAACTCTGGTTTGAACGGCATTGCTCAACGTTTTCAGCAGTTTGTTCGTGACAACATTATTCAATTCCCTACTGATAAACCTCGCCCAGTACACTTGAATACTTGGGAGGGCATCTACTTCGACCATAAACCGGAATACATCATGCGCATGGCAACCGAAGCCGGTGCGATGGGCGTTGAACGATTCATTATTGATGATGGCTGGTTTATTGGTCGTGATGGTGAACGAACGGCATTAGGCGATTGGTATCTTGATGAAGTGAAATACCCAAATGGCTTAGAACCTGTGATTGAACACGTTAACCAGCAGGGCATGGAGTTCGGGTTGTGGGTTGAACCTGAGATGGTCAGCCAAGACTCAAACCTATACCGTAACCACCCTGATTGGGTACTAGGTTTACAAGGTTATCATCAACCCTCTGGTCGTTGGCAGTATGTTTTAGACTTGCAGAATGAAGCGTGCTTTGACTACTTGTTCTCTCGCCTTGATGCGCTTCTGACTACGTACAATATCGGCTACTTAAAGTGGGATATGAACCGTGAATTAGTTCAGCCGGGCCACCAAGGTAAGGCGGCGGTGCATGGTCAAACTCAAGCCTTGTATCGTCTCGTTGATCAACTGAATCAAGCACACCCTAAGGTCGAGATTGAATCTTGCTCATCAGGCGGTGGTCGCATTGATTTTGAAATCCTAAAGAGAACACATCGATTCTGGGCATCCGATTGTAACGATGCATT
This sequence comes from Vibrio sp. 10N.261.46.A3, assembly GCF_041472995.1. Taxonomy (NCBI): domain Bacteria; kingdom Pseudomonadati; phylum Pseudomonadota; class Gammaproteobacteria; order Vibrionales; family Vibrionaceae; genus Vibrio; species Vibrio sp. 10N.261.46.A3. Next base: position 6,390 of record NZ_JBFRRH010000027.1, read on the forward strand.
GGAACGCCAAGCCATTCAAAAAGGCATGAGTTACTTCTTCCCTCCAGAAGTGATGGGTGCGCACATTGGCCCTGCTGAGTGTCACTCAACCAATCGTCGTCACAGTATCAATATGCGTGGTGTCACCGCTTTGATGGGACACATGGGCGTTGAGCTTGATCCGGTTAAAGAGTCGCAACAAGAGAAACAAGCTTTCTCTCACTACATCGCTCTACATAAACAGTTCCGCCATATTCTGCACTCAGGGCGCAGCTTCCGCATGGATCCTGCGGACAAAAACCAGAACATCTATGGGGTGCAAAATGATGATGAAATGCTGATCACCGTGTGTCAGTTGGCGATGCCTGAATATGCTCTGCCATCACCACTTCGTATTAGCTGCGTGGAAGACAGTGCGCTGTATCAAGTGAAGTTAGTGGAGATGCCACAAACCAGTTTCCAACTCATGAAGCAACGCCCTCAATGGTTAGATAAAACACTGACTTTAAGCGGCGATAACCTCAAAGAGATTGGATTGACCTTACCTATTCTCGACCCGGAGTCAGCCTTGATTGTACATCTAAAAAAGATGTGAATCTCTGACTCTGAGTACCCCTACAAATAAAAATCTAAATATAAAAATTATAATCGGCAGCGAGGTATTGCTGCCGCAATAACTCAACTTAAGGAAAACAAAATGTCTATTACCGTTCTGCTGTCATTTTTGTTATTTACTGGGTTTGTAGTCGCGTTTACCTACAACAAAGTAAAAAATGACAAAAACACCTCACAAGATGGCTTCTTTCTTGGCGGAAGAAGCTTAACCGGTGGCTTAATCGCCAGCTCGCTTATCTTAACGAACTTGAGTGCCACTAGTTTCGTGGGCATGAGCGCACAATCTTATACCCACAACATGAGTGTCATGGGTTGGGAAGTGGCCTCTGGTGTCACCTTGGTGATCATCGCTTTAATGTTGGTACCTCGTTATTTGAAACAAGGCATCACCACCATTCCCGACTTCTTAGAGAGCCGCTACGACATGTCGGTGAAGAAGTTTGTGACGTTACTTTTCTTGTGCCAATACGTGATCAACATTTTACCTACCACACTTTACGCGGGCGCCGTTGTTTTGGGTGAAATCTTCGATGTTCAGGCTCTGCTGAATATTTCAGAGTTTAGCTCAATCGCGCTTATTTCGGCGACGATTGGTTTACTTGGCTTCTTTTATGCGATTTATGGTGGCCTAAAGGCGGTTGTGATTGCAGATACCATTAATGGTGTAGGCTTGATTGTCGGCGGCATGATGATTCCAGTATTTGGTTTGATGGTACTGGGCGAAGGTAGCTTTGGTGCTGGCTTAGATATTCTGCTTTATGCCGCGCCAGAGAAGCTTCAATCTGTGGGTACAGAAACCGATCCACTGCCGTTCTCAACATTGTTCACAGGTCTGCTTTTGGTGAACTTGTATTATTGGGGTACTGACCAATCCATCATTCAACGCGCATTAGGTGCTAAGAACCTAAAAGAAGGTCAGAAAGGGGTCATCCTTGCGGGTGCGATTAAGGTTATCTCTCCGCTGTTTTTGATCATTCCGGGTATCATTGCTTTCCACATGTTTGGTGCTGATGCGGGTAATCCAGACACCATGTACACCCGTTTAGTGAATGAAGTTTTGCCTAAGCCGCTGGTGGGTTTCTTCGTTGCGGTCATGTTTGGTGCGATTTTGAGTACCTTTAATGGTGTGTTGAACAGCTCAACGACTCTGTTTGCATTGAACGTGTATAAGCCATTATTCGGGCATGGTAAAACGGACGAAGAGCTAGTGGGTAAAGGGCGTATTTTTGGTGTCGTGATTGCGATTATCTCGGTATGTATCGCACCGTTCATCATGTATGCGCCAGAAGGTCTGTTCCAATATCTACAAATGGTGGCTGGTTTCTTCAGTGTGCCAATCTTCACTATCGTGTTTGTTGGCTATGTATCTAAACGAGTACCAGCTGTAGCGGCGAAAGTGGCGTTGGTGGTGTTTGTAAGTTCATACGCAGCAATGCAGCTAGTATTTAAAACACCGATTCACTTCCTACATCAATTAGCGATTCTGTTCGTGGTATGTACCGCGTTGATGTTCATCATTGGTTACTTTATGCCGCGTGAGTCTGAGTACGTGATGCCAGTCAATGAGAATATTGATGTCACCCCTTGGGAGTTCCGTTTTGAGGCTTCGGCTATCATTCTCTACATGGTGTTAGGTGCTTACGTGATGTTCTCTGATGTGGGCTTTGTCTCTGATGATCCAACCATCATGCAGGTTTACGGTGTGTGTGGCATCGTGATGTTAGTCGGTATTTTTGGCCGATTAGCAAAGCGTAAGAAGGGCGTTGAAGCGACGGTTTAGTTATTTGGTTTTATTTTGTAACTGTCTGATTTTATTTAAACTAGGTGAGATTCTAGTAAAAGGTTCATCATAGGCTAATTACTATAAAGCGAATAACAAAAAGCCGCGCCATAAAATAATGGTGCGGCTTTTCTACTTTTGGAAATGGTCATGTTTAATCATAACCATTAACCAAGAATTGGACTCTGGATTACGCTAGGTCGTCTTTACCTTCGATAAGCGCATGGTGGCTAACTGAACCTGCGGTACGTGCCGCTAGGTGTGGTACATAACCAGGATCGTTCATGAAATCTACCGCAGCTTGCTTTGATGGCCACTCGATGATGATGCGAAGTGCAGGCTGTTCTGCGTCGCCTTCAAGGCGTTCGTGGCTAGAAGTACGCGCTAGGTATTTACCGCCATATTGAGCAACCAGTTTATTTGCAGGGCCAATGTAATCGGCAACCCATGCATCTGTTGTTGGTGTTACTTCTAGTACTGAATAGTAAGACATAATGATGTTCTCCACGTTGTGCGCTCTGAATGAGTCTGTGCACTTTAGTTATTGGTTGTTTTAGTCGCTGTCTTGCTAACGTGTTGGCTAGCGAGTGAAATAATAGTAGTTCGAGCGAACCTGTTTGATAATCCCTACGATTGCAGAATCTTTATATAGAAAACGTTGATAATAATATTTGAAAGTCAGTATTGTTACGTCAATTGAAAGCAATAGTGATGTTGGATGACGATTAAGGAAGGGCTGTTTTTATCGGTGATTAGTGAAGCTTGTATAGCAATAACCTAGATAGAACATTGTAGTCAGAATATGATGAAAGGTACCTCAATCATGACAATTGAGATACCTAGCGTATTGTTTAACCTATTGTATTTATAGTTCTAAAAAGAGAATCGAGTCCATTTCTTAGCTCGCCAGCGATAGGCCATGATGATTCCACGGAACCACTCGTCCATCGCGATTGCCATCCAAGCCCCCAATACGCCATAACCCCAATGCACGCCAAGCAAATAGCTCATGGCAACCCCAATGCCCCACATGCTGAGAATACCCATTTTGATCGGGAATTTAATGTCGCCAGCAGCCTTTAGACAAGAGATAAAGATCAGGTTAAATACTCGGCCAGCTTCAAGAATGATGGAACCTGCAATCAGTGCAGCAGTTAGCGCAATGATCTCTGGATCTTGAGTGAACAGATCGAGAATTTCTAAACGGAACACATATACCATGCAGGTAATCGCGGTTGAGGCGATAAAGCCAACCACAAAGTAACGTTGCACGCGCTTGGTAATCTCGTCGATCCAACCCTTACCAATGTAATAGCCTGTTTGGATTTGGCTGCCTTGACCAATCGCCAGTGCAAACGCAAAAGAGAGGCGAGCGATGTTTTGTGCGTAAGTAAACGCAGCCAATGAAGAGGTGCCCATCTGCACGACAAAGAAGGTAATGCTGATCTGAGCCATGTTATAAGAGAGCACTTCTCCGGCGTTCATCGAGCCGATCTTAATGATTTTTTGATAGATGGCTTTCGGCACAGATTTAAACTGCTTCACTGGTAGATCAATCCCTTTGCTTCTGACCACACCAATCAAGATCAACATCCCTATCACTTGGCTAATGACGGTCGCGGTCGCAACTCCTTGCACGCCGTATACAGGCAAACCAAAAGGTTGATATAAGGCACAGTAGTTACCGAATACGTTGATAACGCCTGCAATCATGTTGATCACCATTGGTGACTTTGAATAGCCATGACTGCGCAAAATAGTGGTGAGAACCACACCTATGGTTACATTGAAGGTGAGAGCACCACTGATGAACAGGTATTCTTGCGCATACTGTTCAACTTGAGGTTCGAGTTGATAGAGCGGGATAAAATATTCAGCAACAAGAACGGCAATAACACTCAGTAGCCCACCGGCAATAATGGCCAGAATGATGCTCGCTACGCCCACGTGAGCGCTCTCTTGAGTGCGGGAGGCACCATTGTATTGCGCGATTAGAATACCCGTACCACTGCTGACCATGGTCGAGACAATGATCAGGAAAAAGGATATCTGAGAAATAACACCAACGGCAGACACGGCTTTGTCCGAGTATCCCGATAACATGAATACATCACTGGTGTTGAGTGCGGTTCTTAAAAGAACTTCGATAAAAATTGGCCAGGTGAGCGCAACGATTCCCATACGTTTATTTAGGGTGGAATCAGCATTAGGCATTTAGGTTTTCTCAAAAAAGGGGTAGGCGACACTATAGTTTAGCGATTATTTAGTAAACGACTATCAAATTAATGTCCGGAAGGCTAATAAGGATAAATAAAATTCGAATAAGTCTTCAGAACCCAATATTTCAGTGAGAGTGATGAAATTTTTGAGTGGGATTTCATAAGCCATTAAGAGGAACAAAATGGAAGCATGTGATTGCTTGAAACGAATGGAAAGTGAGTTTGAAAAATGGCAAAACTAGCGACATCGAGCTAGCTCTACCGTTTTAAAGTCTAGTTAATTCGTTGCCCTTGATCATCGAATAGGTGGCAATCTGTTGAGGAGAAACTCAGTTCAAGTGATTGGTATCGAGTCACCTCTTGGTCTCCTGGTAGGTGCACCTTAAAGCTATCCACGCCACAAGACTGGCCAAACATATAAGTGCTGTTTCCTAGTCGCTCAACCACTTCACTTTGAAATTCAATGGTGATATCGGAGCCACTGTTAATCTCTAAATGTTCAGGTCGAATGCCTAGCGTGATGCTTTGTCCCTCTTTTAATCCATCACTTGGTAAGGGGAGGGTAATTTGGCTGACACCGTTAACAGCGAGTTGGGCGTGCGTTTCTGAGGTGCTGTTAACAACACACGGTAAGAAATTCATTTTCGGTGAGCCAATAAAGCCAGCCACAAATTCATTTTGTGGAGAGTGGTATAGATCGAGTGGAGAACCGACTTGTTCAACACGACCATCTCTTAATACCACGATCTTGTCTGCAAGCGTCATGGCTTCGACTTGATCGTGCGTGACATAAATCATGGTATTTTGCAGATCTTGGTGCAATTTGGCGATTTGTAAGCGCATATCGACGCGAAGTTCAGCATCGAGGTTCGAGAGCGGTTCATCGAATAAGAATACTCGAGGGTTGCGAACTATTGCTCGACCGATAGCGACACGTTGACGCTGCCCACCCGAGAGCTCCTTTGGTTTACGTTTCAATAAAGGTTCTAGTTGGAGCGTCTTTGCCGCACCGGTGACTTGCTTTTCAACGACTTCCTTCGCTACGCCATTCATTTTGAGGCCAAAGCCCATGTTTTCTTCCACGGTCATGTGTGGGTAGAGTGCGTAGGATTGAAATACCATAGCGACACCACGCTCAGCAGGATCGACATCGTTAACAAGATCGTCTCCAATATGAATCTCGCCTTCAGTGATTTCTTCTAAGCCAGCAACTAAGCGTAAGAGGGTTGATTTTCCGCAACCTGATGGTCCAACGAATACGACGAATTCGCCATTATTTATTTCTAGATCAACACCATGGATGGTCTGTATATCACCATATCGTTTGATGACCTTTTTTAAGCTGATATCAGCCATGCTCTCTCCTTGCTTCGTTGGACTACATCTCTTTGCCTTTAAAACATACGCTTTCATCAGAAATTTGTTAGGTGCCTCGCATGATTTATTGATCATCGTCATATAAATCCCGTGATCTATACTGATTTTTGTGAAAACGTTTACATAAATAAAACATAACTGTGCGTAATGTTATCAATAAGCCTAATATTTGAACGTAATCATTATAAATGCTGAGCTACTGATTGGGATTTATAAATTCAGATGGAAGTTAACCAAGTAGCAAACCAAGCTTTTAATACAAGGAATTTTGGGAAATGGAGCAATCTGTGAAAACGATATACCCAGAAAATCGCACCCCATCAGCGAAGAAGAAAAGGCGCATCAGTTCCAAGGTCTCGCCTTGGCTGTTCTTAGCGCCCGCCATCGCTATCTTCTCTCTCTATGTTATCTACCCCATCTTGGACAGTATCTGGCTGAGTTTCTTTGAGTGGGATGGATTAGGCGAAAAGGAGTGGGTGGGGCTTGAGAACTATCGCGAGCTTTTTGACTCAGATGCTTTCTATACGTCGTTAACGAATAACTTCCTTTGGTTGATCTTCTTTATGCTTGCACCACCCTGTGGCTTGGCGATTGCCCTTTTCCTTAACCAACAAGTGAAAGGCATTCGTGTCGTTAAATCTCTGTTTTTCTTCCCGTTCGTTATTTCTCAAGTGGTGGTAGGCCTCGTATTTGCTTGGTTCTATGACCCCTCTTTTGGCCTTTTCAATATTGCACTTGGATCGCTTGGCTTCGAGCCTATTTCGATACTTGCTGATGAGGACTATGTGACCTATGGAATTATCGTCGCTGGTTTATGGCCACAAATTTCTTATTGCATGATCTTGTATTTAACGGGTTTGAATAACCTCGACCCTGAACAGTTGGAAGCAGCTCGCCTTGATGGCGCAAAGAAATGGCGAATGTTGTGGTATGTGGTGCTCCCACAGTTAAGACCTGCAACCTTTATCGCCGTGGTGGTCACGGTGATTGGTGCCCTGCGTTCATTTGATTTAGTGGCGACTATGACGGCTGGCGGCCCTTGGGGCAGCTCGACAGTACTTGCGTACCAAATGTATGAAGAGTCTATCTTTAACTATCGAATGGGTTATGGCGCGGCGGTTTCCGTTGTGTTGTTCCTGATTATGGATATCTATATCGCTTACTTCTTGTGGCGCATGTTAAGGAGTGAAAAATAATGTATCCGCAACCAATTCAAAAAGCTGGCCGCTTTACCAACATTAGCTACCGAGTCGCACTGCCTATTTCCATTGTGATGTGGTTATTACCACTTATAGCCGTAATGATGACGTCGATTCGTTCGATGGAAGACATCAACAAAGGTAACTACTGGGGATGGCCGAGTGATATTCAGTTCATTGAAAACTACACCCAAGTATTTACCTCGACGTCGATGGGACAGTACTTAATCAACAGTTTGATCATCACTTTGCCTGCCGTTGCAGGGGCTGTGGCGTTGTCGACACTGGCTGGCTATGCTTTGGCGAAGTACAACTTCAAAGCCAATGTGTGGATTTTCGCGATGTTCATCGCAGGTAACTTTGTTCCGTTCCAAATTCTGATGATTCCAGTCCGTGATTTAACGATTGGACTCGGTCTATACGACACTCACTGGGCATTGATTTTTTTCCATATCGCTTTCCAAGCCGGTTTTTGTACCTTGTTCATGCGTAACTTTATTGTCGGGATCCCTGATGCCCTGATCGAAGCGGCGCGTGTTGAAGGGGTGAGTGAATGGAAAATATTCTGGCATGTCGTACTCCCTCTGGTTCGCCCAGCTTTAGCGGCGTTAGCCGTATTGGTGTTTACCTTTATTTGGAACGATTTCTTCTGGGCACTCGTACTGGTTCAGAGTGACGACGTTCGTCCAGTAACGGCAGGGCTTAGCTCACTGCAAGGTCAGTGGTTGGCGTCTTGGCAGTTTATGTCGGCGGGTGCTGTGGTCGCGGCTATCCCACCGGTAGTGCTGTTCTTTACCATGCAAAAGCACTTTATCGCAGGCCTGACATTGGGTGCGACCAAAGGGTAAATAACGAGATAAGAATCGATACACGAATCTAGCAATAGCGAAGGCTTTAAGTCGTTATTGCTACCGACATCCCAAATGGATGAATCATTGAAGAGAAACTAAAACACGAACAACCCTACGAGATAAAACAATAAGAATTGGACTTAGAGAGCTTAGCTCCATAACAAGGACCTCAATATGAAATACGTGAAACATATCGCTGCCAGTGCAGTGCTCGCTGCCTCCATGTCTGCAACATCGTTTGCAGGAACACTCGTTATCAACTCTGATGCTTCTGATCCTGCGCCAAAAGAGGCGTGGGGTGAGATCATTAACCGCTTTGAAAAAGAAAACCCAGATATTACGGTGAAGTACAACTTGTACGATCACGAGTCATACAAAACAACGATTCGAAATTGGTTGGTCACTTCGCCGCCGGATGTGGTTTTTTGGTATGCGGGCAACCGAATGAAAGCCTTTGTTGACCGTGGCCTGTTTGAGGATGTCAGTGATATTTGGGCTGACAACAACATGAAGCAAGATTTTGCGGCTGCCGCGCCTGCGATGACAGTACAAGGTAAGCAGTTTGGTGTGCCGTACACGTATTATCAATGGGGTATCTACTACCGCAAAGACATTTTTGAGCAATATGGAATTGCGGAGCCGAAAACGTGGGAAGATTTGAAATCTGCGTCTGCAACACTTAAAGAAAATGGTGTAGCGCCGTTTGCGATTGGTACCAAGTACCTTTGGACCGCCGCTGGTTGGTTTGATTATATCAACATGCGTACTAACGGCTTGGATTTTCATATTCAGTTAATGGAAGGCAAGGTGCCTTATTCTGATGAGCGAGTGAAGAAAACCTTCGCTAATTGGGCGGAGTTAGTTGAGCCTGGTTACTTCCTAGAGAACCACGCGTCTTATTCATGGCAAGAAGCTCAACCTTTCTTGTACAACGGTAAAGCGGCGATGTACCTGATGGGTAACTTCATCACGCCTAACTTCCCTGCTGAGTTGGAAGGCAAGATGGATTTCTTCCAGTTCCCGGTGATCGACCCAAGTATTCCTATGTCTGAAGATGCCCCAATGGATACGCTGCACATACCTTCAAAAGCGAAAAACAAAGAAGATGCTCGTAAGTTCTTAGAGTTTGTTGCTCGCGCTGAAAACCAGCAGCTGATCAATGAGATGCTGTTACAGATCCCAACCAACAACAAAGCTAAAGCGAAGTCTGACCCGTTTTTAGACAAAGGCGTCGCGATGTTGGCATCCAGTGATGGTACGGCTCAATTCTATGACCGAGACACCGACCCTGCGATGGCCAAAGAAGGCATGAAAGGCTTCCAAGAGTTTATGGTTCACCCTGAACGAATCGATAAAATATTGAAAAAACTCGATAAAGTGAGCAAGCGTACCTTTAAGTAACATTTCAATAGCCGCAGCTGTTCTGGCTGCGGCTTTTTTTTCTTCTCTTAAGGGATTATTGCAAGAGCTGCTTAGTTGGCGTTCGTAATGTTTGAACGCAATAAGGCGCTGAGCATCACTTGCAATGGTTCACGTTAAACGGCTTTTGGTAAGGAACACGTCATGAGAACTTTCTCTCAAATCATCTCTGCCCGTGAGTGGGAAAATCAACACATCACCCATCATAATGTTGTTGAGGCTCATGCCCCTTTAAATAGTTATACCTCGTTGATTGAGGCTATGACGAAGAACTCGTCGAACACTATGTCTCTCAATGGGACTTGGAAGTTTCAGCTGTTCGATTCACCAGAGTTGGTCTGCGAAGAGGTAGTATCGGAACATTTTGATGATTCTTCATGGAAGTCGATTTCAGTGCCAAGCAACTGGCAGATGCAAGGCTTTGATAAACCGATCTATACCAATGTGAAATATCCTTTCGCTGATAACCCTCCCTTCGTCCCTAGCGATAATCCAACAGGGCTCTACCGAACGCATTTTAACTGCACGGAACCGGAGCTATTAGATACCCATAGGCTGACCTTCGACGGCGTGAATTCTGCATTTCATTTGTGGTGCAACGGCAAGTGGGTTGGCTATTCGCAAGACAGTCGATTACCGGCTGAATTTGACGTGTCTGAATACTTGCAAGCGGGCGAGAACACGTTGGTAGTGATGGTGCTGCGTTGGTCTGATGGTTCTTATCTTGAAGACCAAGACATGTGGTGGCTCAGCGGCATATTCCGTGATGTGACTTTATTGAGAAAGCCCAAGTTCGCAATCGAGGATGTTGGTATTGAGACTCAGCTAGATGCTTGCTATCGCGATGCGGTTTTAAATATTTCTACGCAAATAACCAAGCACAGCAATGATGTAGAAAGCTGCTTTAAGCTGAAAGCTGAACTTTATGATACTCAAGGGCAGTTGGCTTGCGAGCCTCAAATCGTGGGTTTTGGTGAGCGTTATGTTGATGAAAAAGGGCCGTGGTCTGAAGTCGCAGAACACCGCATTTCAGTGGTGAACCCGAACAAGTGGAGTGCCGAGTCACCCTATTTATATCGCTGTGTGGTGTCATTGCTCGATGAACATGATGAGCTAATCGATTGTGAGGCTTACGATATCGGCTTTCGAAGTGTTGAAATTACCGATAGTTTGCTAAAAGTTAACGGAAAACCGTTGCTGATTCGTGGCGTCAATCGTCATGAACATCACCCTGAATTGGGTCACACCATGACTCGAGAGGGGATGATTCAAGACATCAAACTGCTCAAACAAAATAACTTCAATGCCGTTAGAACCGCTCATTATCCGAATCATCCATTGTGGTATGAACTATGTGATGAGTATGGTCTGTATCTGGTTGATGAAGCGAATGTGGAAACTCATGGTCAATTTCCGATGTGCCGTTTATCCGATGATGCGTCATGGTTGAATGCGTACATGAGACGAATGACAAGGCTGGTGGATCGCGATAAAAACCACGCCAGCGTGATCATTTGGTCGCTGGGTAATGAATCGGGTATTGGTCGCAATCACCATGCGATGTATCAATGGGTGAAACAAACTGATCCAACACGTCCCGTTCAGTATGAAGGTGGCGGGGCAGATACAGCAGCGACCGATATTTTATGTCCTATGTATGCACGGGTTGATTGGGATTTACCTGTGGTTGAGAGTCAACCTGAGGTGACACCTCGCGTGGGCATACGCAAAGCGATAGCTCTGCCAAACGAGCATCGTCCTCTTATTCTCTGTGAGTACGCCCATGCAATGGGGAACAGTCTTGGCAGTTTTGATAAATACTGGCAGGCGTTTAGAGACAACCCAAGATTACAGGGCGGTTTTATTTGGGATTGGGTCGATCAAGGGATCACCAAAACCGATTCGAGCGGCAAACAATATTGGGGCTATGGTGGTGATTTCGGCGACGAGATTAATGATCGCCAGTTTTGCATTAATGGTTTGGTATTCCCAGACAGGACGGTGCATCCAACGCTACATGAAGTGAAAAAAGCACAGCAGTTTTATCAGTTCAAGCTGGTTTCGGCATCACCACTGGTGATTGAGATTACTAGTGAGTATTTATTTGATTCAGAGTCTGTCGAAACGCTTAATTGGAATATCACTCAAGATGGAATTGTTCAATGTCATGGCAGTATTGAGCTGCTTGTTGAAGCTCAATCCAGTGTGCAGATTGAGCTTGATGGTGTGACTATTCCGAAGACGGCCAACGCGCTTAATTACCTTAATCTCGAAGTGGTATTAAACACCAATACGGCATGGGCGGATAAAGGTCATGTGACGGCGATTGAACAGCTTAGCTTACCGACTCAACCACAATTGATGTTGGATGCTAACCTCTCTCAATTTCCACCGAAAGTGACTGAAACCGACACGCTGCTGACGGTGATTGGTGATGCTTATCAAGTAGAGTTCGACAGAATGTCTGGGACATTAGAAAGCTGGAAAATCAAAGGGGTGGAACAACTTGCTAGTGGCCTTCGAGATAACTTTTATCGAGCGCCATTAGACAACGATATCGGTGTTAGTGAAGCAAACCGCGTGGACCCCAGTTCATGGATCGCACGCTGGCAGGCGATGAGGCTAGATAGGCTCATTCCAGAGTGTATCGAATTTTCATCCATCATTCAGAAAAATGGGGTGTCGGTGACTGTAAGAATTGCCCACACGGTGGAAGATCAGGTTCGTTTATTGTCGACTTGGCGGTATCAGTTATTTGCCGATGGTGAGGTCAAATTAGATGTGGATGTTCAAGCGGCAAAAGGTTTGCCGTCTCTGCCACGAGTCGGATTTGAGTTTGCTTTGAAGCATGTGCCTGATGGGGTGGAATGGTTTGGTCGTGGGCCACACGAAAACTACCCAGATCGAAAGATGTCCGCACATATGGGGCTATATCAGCAAAGTATTGAACAAATGCATACCCCTTATATTTTCCCATCTGATTGCGGCTTGCGTTGTGATGTTCGTGAGGCAAAAGTGGGCGCATTCGAATTGCAAGGAGACTTCCATTTCTCAGTCAGTCGTTTTGGGTTACAGCAGCTACAGAAGGCAAAACATACTTGTGACTTAATTGAACAAGAGCAGCTGTTTGTTTATGTCGATGGCTTCCATATGGGGGTTGGCGGTGATGACTCATGGACGCCAAGTGTCCATGATGAATTCAAATTATTGAAAGAGCATTACCATTATCAGGTGCGCTTCCATTGTGGTGATAAAGGCTAACGTGCAGCGAATTGAGTAAAAGGATCATAGTAGGCCAAATGGTCTAAGTGCTTGTTGTTCGCTTATTTTGCTTCAGGTGTAAAAAAGGCACTCAGCGAGATACTGAGTGCCAAAGTCTGAAATTTATGAGGTTATCTTTTCATTGAATTCCAGAAGATAGGTATAGGTTCGATTTACTCTGCGTCAGTAAAGAAATCGTTGTAAAGAATGTACAGGTGAGCCGCACTCCAAGAGAAGTTTGGTGCGCCTTGTTGTTCACCATTCAATGGGTTGTAGTTCTCACGGATAGGACCGTCTTGAACTAATCCATCAGCATGGTCAAAGAACGCGCCTGCCATTTCAATTGCGTCATCACGGTAGCCGTAGCTGTCCATGCCTTTTAGGCCGAAGTAGAACTGGTCTACCCATACACGTCCACGCCAGTAAATATCTGGGCCAAATGCTGGGCTAGAAAGCGCCGCTGTGCCTAGTGGAACGTAGGTGTTGAACTCTTCAGTGTCTTTCATCACAGAGACAACCGCATCCGCGTGTGCTTGTGTTGCTGCGCCATTGAACAGTGGTGACCAACCTTCAGGGCCTTTGCCACGTTCTACAATCGGTTTGCCTGCACAGCCATTGGCTAGTGGTTTGTCTTCAATGCGAATGTCGTAGAAGAAGTTAGTGCCTTCGTCGAACATACAAGTGTTGATGTAGTTCGATAGGTGCTCTGCTTTTTCACGGAACTCTTTCGCTTCTGCGTCTTTACCAAGAATGTCAGCCATTTCTGCTAGGTACTTGTTATCGCTGTACATGTAGCTTGCTTGGTCGACAGATTCTTGCAGTAGCGAGTAGCCTAGCAGTGTGCCATCTTCAGCGCGGTTTTGAGCGAACTCAACATCCCAATCGCTGCGTTTACCACCGTTTGCAACATACGCGTCTAGCTGGTCTTTATCGATGAAACCGAATGCGGCGGCATCGTCACGACCTGACTCCCAAGATGCGGCTGTTTGCGCTGGGCTTTCGATGTAATCGTAGTTACCTTCTGCAACCACTTTATCCAGTGCTGCTTGGCCTACGACTGTTTCGTTCTTATCGCCACGAACCACGGTGAAGTACATTTCGCCTTCAGGTGTGTTGTGTGCTTTGTCGCGTGCTGCGCCGTATTCAGGAACACCGTTGCCGTTGTTGTCGCGATTACGTAGCCACCAATCATGGTATGCCACTAGCTTTGGATACATCTCTTCTAGCCAAGCTTCATCGCTGGTGGTCTTGTAGACTTCCATTACTGCCCATGCTGCTAGGCTTGGTTTGGTATTACGCTCATTCCAGTTACCGCCGTCACCGCCACGCTCTGGGCTTAGGTTGTAAGCGAGTAAGTCTGGCACGTAGCCTTCATCCCAAGGGCGAACGGCATCGTCGGCTTGGATTTGGTAAGCGAACATCGCGCGGATGTTATCTTTCGCTACATCTGGGTTGAAGTGAGCCATCGCGTAGGCTTGTTTCCATGTGTCCCAAGGCCAAGTTTGGTTGCCCGAGAACCAACGCGCCGTCACTGATGGTGTTACAGAGTCAAACTCCATCGCACCTGCTGCGCCACGCCAGTTACCGTTTAGGGTTTCCATCGCTTTTACTGCAACACGCTCTTGCTCTGGTGTTGCGTTTGGGTTGGTTAAGCCCATCTCTAGGTAACCTTCCCAGCGTTCTGCTGATGCAGTTAAGAAGTCGGTAGGGTTTGCCATGATCTTTTTGATTTCTGGCTGTTCAGCTTTCGCTTCTTCTGCCGTTAGAACATGCGAGTATGTGGTGTAGATGGTGGTCGATGCTTCAATGTTTGCCGTTGAAGTAAACGCTAAACCATCGACTGTGGTTTGTGTTGGAATCGACTTGTGAACTTGGTACTCAGACTCACCAGAAGTCAGTAGATCCCAAGTTGAACGCACCTTACCAAAGGTTACTTTTAGGCCATCGTCGGTTGCAACGATTTGACGGTCATATTCTGGGTACGTCTCGGCAATGGTTTTGTCGGTTTGCGAAACGCCTTCTTTGGCGTGGGTCTTTTCTAGTAGTTCACCATCCCACACTAATTCGACAGGAGAGTCAGTGGTGATTTTAGTTTCTAGTAGAGAGGTACGGTTTGAAGCAAAACGCATCGTCATTTCTACGGTCACATCGTCAGATTTTAGTGTCTGAACCAATGCGCCCGGTAGGCTGTAAGCTTCCATAGTGAAAGCCACTTTTTTGCCATCTTTGAACACGCTTAGACGGTCGAAGTTATCAGCCATGAAGTTGATGTATTCTTCGGTAAGCAGTGCTGTACCCGGGAACCCGCCCATGCCTTCTGCACTGTCTGGCAGTAGGTGACCGTGCCATGCGCCTAGGTCGAAGAATGGGTTAAAGCGTTGGTGGTCATCGAAGTCGTAGTCACGCATGTATTCTGGTGAGCCAGTACGGTCGATAACGTTCTTAAATTCGCTGGCTTGCAGTTGTTCTGTGTCAGAAGCTGAGCCAGAGATGGAGTTTGATGCACAACCAGTAACGACAAGGGCTGCACCGATAGCGAGAGCTGCGAATGATTTATTCAGTTTCATGATCAATTCCTGTTATTACCAGTAGAAGTATTGCATTGCGAACACCTGCGCGTCGCCGATTTCAGTGTCGCTACCTACGCCAAAGCGGCTATCGAATGCAGTCGCAAATGTGCCGTTGCCGTATTCGTACCAAACGCCCGCGTTGATGTAAGAGGTGATTTCTTTGTCGCCGTTGTCACCATCAAAGTTTGCGTAGTTGTAGGCTGCTGAAAGGTAAACGCCCTGAGCCGCTTCGTACCAAGCACTGGTTTGAATACCGGATTCGCTGCCAAATGATTCTTGGTTGCCTTTATCTGTGTCGTGCCAAATACGAGTTGCAAAGTTTTTGTATTCAGCACCCAATAGCAATAGTTCACCGCCATCGTTGTTACGCACTTCACCACCACCCATTAGGGTTAAGTCGTCGGTCAGATCGTATTGGAGGTAACCGTTGACCATGGCGTTCTTATCTTTCCATTGGTCTGCAAAGTTGTCGTATTTACCGAAGTGAACCAGAGCATCGTCTTCAGAGAAGTCAGACTCTGGCGCGAAAGAAACGCTGTAGCGAAGCTTGCCTTCTAGGTTTTGGATCTTCACACCAAGGTGTACGTCTCGTGTGTTTGAGATCGCGTAACCGTATTCAACCGTAGGGTCCCCCCACCATTGAACGTCATCCAATGAAGAGTCCATACGACCAATCATGAATTCTGTTTTATTGTCTGTGCGGTAGCCAGCGTAAAAGCGGTTAAAACCACCTTCAAAGCCGCCCCAGCCGTGGCCAGTTGCCCAAGCGTTGCCTTCGTCGTCGGCTTGCACTGTCCAGCCTTCCATGTAAGCAAGCCCGAACCAATTACCGTGCTCGATAGCCAAGCCTGCTTCGATGTAAGTACCGTCTGCATAACGGCCTTTGTCATCACCTTCTAGTGCCACGTGACCACCAAGACCAAGCTCACCATAAAAGTTAAATAGGGTTTCAGTTTCTGTTTTAGGAGGCTGAGTATCACTGTGGTTTGCTGCGGACTCTTCCGCGTGGGCAGTGGTACTTAGGGCAGCAAGAATACAGCTTGTAATAAGAGTGGTTTTAGTAAAACTACTTTTCATTTTAATCACTTCTGTGTCGGGTTATAAATGAAGGTTCGTAAGCAGTTCTGACTTCTAATATGGGGTGCTCTTCAAGGCGTATTGGTCAGGTTACTTACGATCGCAAAACCGATATTAATGATAATTTTGATGTTTAAAATTAATTCAGTTTAAAAGTGTGATCTATTTTTAGTAAATATTTACTTTGTTTTTATTTTGACTTTAAGTTGAATGTGTAGAGGCATGGCTAGGGAGGTAGCTATTCAATCGATGAATCATTTTGTAGGCGGTTCGATTGTTGACTCGAATGCCTTCTTTCTTGAAGGCTTTGGTGAAATTTAGGTGTTGAGTGGGAATGTACCGACAAATAAAAAGGCACTCACCAAACGGGAGTGCCTTAAGTTTTCGATCAGAGTGTAGGGTAAAACTAAGCGTTCGCCGGTTCAGGCTTTGCTTCTAGTTTTTTCTCTTCTGGAGATAAGCTTTTCTCGTATTGACCGTACTTCCACCATGCGTAGCCAAGGAAGATCACTATCCCGCCCACGTTGTAGAAGATGATGGTCATGATGTCTGCGCCTGTTGGGAAGGTAGAGGCGAAGAAACCAACGGTGAAGATAGCGATAAGAATCGACACAGCAGTAATACCGACCGTACGAGAACCCATGCGGAAATCACGAGGAAGGTGGTCCAGTTTCACGCGTAGGTGAAGGTAAGCAATCATGATGAACAGTGGCGGTAGCATAGAAGCTGCTGCAGTCATGTTGATGATGGTGCTCATCAAGTCTTGAACGGTGTCAGACGCCAACGTTGGGATGAACATCAGTGGAATTACGATGAAGAACTGAACCCATGCCGCGCGCTCTGGAACGCCTTGTTTGTTAAGTGCGACAGTTTTCTCGCCGAAGATGCCTTTAGGGATTTCAGAGAAGAAAATCTTAACGGGTGTTGCTGTCCACATCAGCAGAGAGCCCAACATTGCCGTGAATGAAACCACACCAACGAAACGGTTCATCAAGATTTCAGACAGGCCAAAGTGTCTTGCTAGCCCTTCAAATACCTGAACTGATCCGCCTGTGAATTTAAGTTCTTCACGCGAAACAAACACGTTCGCTAACACAGACCCTACCGAGTAAAGTGCGCCGATGAAGATACCCGCGATAATGATTACCTTAACGAAAGACTTGTGACCGCCTTTGATGTCGTTAACGTAAACCGCGACCGATTCTGCACCGCCTGCCGCCATGAATATCCAAGTGATTACGCCAAGGAATGCCCAGTTGAAGCTTGGTGTCATGGCTTCAATGGTGATTGGGTCAGCTGGCTCGATACCGCCTACCAAAGCACCGCCAGATAACAAGATGTAAGACATCGTTAGCAGCAGCATCAGTGATGATGTTAGTGAGGTGATAGGGCCCAGTAATTTCGCGCCGTTATTCGAGATATGAGTCGCGACCGCAAACAAAATGGTACTCAGAATTGCGGTGGTCATTGGCGTGAATATGTACTCGAAACCTAAGAACGCATACGACGCATAAGCGATGATTCTAGGCAGCAGAGAGGTGAAGAAGAACAGGTTAACAAACCAGTAGGTGTAAGCTGAAATAAACGCCCAGCGACCGCCTAGAGAGCTTTTAACCCAAGAGTAAACACCCGCTTCAGAGTCTTTATTCAGTGACACAAACTCTGCAACGATCAAACAAAATGGCACAAAGTAAAAGATGGTTGCTAGAAAGAACATCGGAGCCGAGGAAAGGCCGATCTCGATGTTGTTATTAATGATGTTGTTGAAGCTGTATACCGCCGCGAAGGTCATAGACAGTAGGGCAAATTTGCCTATCGTACTGCGTTTATTTTCGGACATGATGTTCTCCGGTGAATCACGTTGATGATCGTTATAACTTGGTCCTAGAGAGGGAAGCTCTAGGCCGCACTTTTATTGTTATGTTGGTTTGGCAAACACCCGCTTTGTTTTGTCAGGGTTGGCTCATTGTTGTTTTTATAGATTTACGATCGGACTTCTTTGGGCTTTTTCTCTCCGGTGTTTCAGTAAAGTTATTACCAAAACAAAGAGTTAAAGATTAAGAAGTTCATTGAAGAGATTGCTGGTTTCATGAGCGACGATTTATAAGGCTTGTAGGGGCTTTTTATCGCTTTTTTATATGAATCAGTTTGTCTCTTCAGCAAGAAGATTAAAGATTAAGCGGCGGGAAGTTAATCGAAATTGATCAAATATGTGACCTTGAGTAAATAAATTTAGTTAATGTTTTACCTTGGTTTTTATTCGAGTTTTATTACCTATTAATTGGTGTTTTTCGTGAACTGAAACCTTGACGGAACACCGTTTTTATTTTTGAGTTCTATTTTAATTGTCTGATTTAAAACAAAAAAAGCGCCGTGATAGGCGCTTTTAAAGTTGGGGGTAATGCAGAGTGCTACGATTGCTTAGCTGTTTCTAGCTTTGCGTCTTTACCTGCCTGCTTTTTTTCAAAGCGAGAGATCCACCACCAAGCAAGACCAGAGAATACCGCAGTCATGAATACGTTGATAAAGAAGGCTTGAACAAGATCAACACCTGTTGGGAATGCAGATGCCGTCATACTCACAACGAAGATGCCGATAAGTACAGATACAACAGCCATACCTTGAACTCGAGTACCCATGCGGAAATCACGCGGTGTGTCGTCATGCTTCAAGCGGAATACAAAGTACGCCACCATGATGAAGATAGGCGGAAGCATTGCTGTACCAGCGGTTAGGTTGATTGCTGTGTTCATCATGTCTTGTACTGATTCCGAGCCGAAGCCGTTAACTACAAGCATCACGAATACAAACGCGAACTGCCACCAAGCTGCACGTACTGGCACACCGTGTTCGTTAAGCTCTGTTGTCTTCTCGCCGTAAACACCTTTAGGAATTTCAGAGAAGTGAATTTTTACTGGAGCTGCTGTCCACATCATCATCGAACCGAACATAGCAACGAATAGGATAATACCTACGAAGCGACCCGTTAGAGATTGTGAAATGTCGAAGTAGTTCGCCATACCTGTGAAGATTTCAACCATGCCGCCAGCGTAGGTCAGTTCATCACGAGCAACGAATACGTTAACAAGTAGAGAGCCAACTGCGTACATTGCGCCGATTGCGATACCTGCACCAATGATAACCTTGATGAAAGACTTGTGACCGCCCTTAACATCGTTTAGGTAAGCGGCTGCGGTTTCAGCACCACCGGCTGCTTGGAAGATCCAACACATGATACCTAGCGTTGCCCAGTTGATGGTCGGTGTCATTGCTTCAAGCGTGATTGGTTCTACTGGTTCATGGTTGCCGCCCAGTGCCATTAGTGCACCGATAACGTAGATTGCAAACAGAGCGAATACACCGTATGCCACGATCTCGGCAATCTTACCTAGCCAGCTCGCGCCTTTAGTTGAGATGTGAGTTGCTGCCGCAAATAGAGCAATCGAGATAGCCGATGTGACGACTGGCGAGAAGGCGTATTCATAACCCAACATCGCGTAAGACGCATAGGCGATTACGTTTGGTAGCAGTGATACAAACCAGAAAAGGTTTACGAACCAGTATAGGAACGAACCTAGGTAGGCTGCTTTTGATCCCAGCGGTTTTTTAAGCCAGTCATACATGCCTGACTCAGAATTTTTATTTGCAGATACGAATTCAGCAATGATGAACACGAATGGAATGAAGTAAATAAGGGTAGCGAGCAAAAAGATAGGGGCTGAACTCAATCCCAATTCGATGTTGTTGTTTACAATATTGCGAACGTTAAATACCGCTGCAAATGTCATGGAAAGTAGGGCAAATTTGCCTAACTTACCGCGTACAGATTCAGACATAGTGTCCTCCAAGGGTCACGTAATTATAGTCGTTATATCTTTAAGCTTCCTTATAGGGAGGAAGTATAAAGGCGTTTGCAGTGTGGCTGAGCCTTGAACGGCAAGCCTCAGTCACACTGTGAATAGATCTTGTTGTTGCTACTTTCGGCTGTTTGGCTTCGGTAGCTTGTTTTCGGTTACTTATTAAGGAAGTAGCCGTCTTCGATAGTCACTTTCAGCACCACTTTGCGAACTCGGTTATCACCGTGAAAGCGGTAAGCTTTGCTGTTATCAAAGATCGCCACTTGGCCTTCAACTAACTCACGAGTCTCGCCGTTACCCATGAGGTGTTCACGGTCGGTTTCATCGCTGTAAGCTTGGCTCTGTTCAAGCTGAGACTTATCTGCAAACTCAACCGTTTCACGACCTTCCAAGTAGTAGTGCACATCAAAGTAACGGCGGTTACCGGTGAAGTTTTCTGTGTTACGAGCCACGCCGTCTTCAATCATGTAAGCCAGTGAGTCACCAATGGAATACATCACGCCATCTTTGATTTTGCCGATGTTTTCAATCGCTTCTACACAGCGTTGCCATTTACGACCGTCGCGGTAAACGACTTTAAATTGCTCTAGGTTGTCTAAAACGATCATCGCTTATGCCTCGTTCTGTTGTGGTTGAGTTGTTGGCGTATTCGCCGTGAAGAACTCGTCACCAAAGTTGTGATTGATTAGGTGTTGTGCGTCGCAATCGCCTGCTTGGAATGGAATCAGAGTTAGGCCGTAACGGAACTCGTCCATGTACACGCGGTAAGAATCCAACACTTCGCTGCCCCAAGAGTTTGAGCCTAGGCCCATCACTTGGTGGTCTAGGTTTAGGGTGATGTAGCCACTCTTCTCTAGTTCAATCGTGTGCTGTGCTTGATGTAGGTTTTGGTTGGTGTAGAACCATGCGCTGAAGTTGATTTCTTGCTGTGGTTTTACTGCAATACCATTACCCGCACGGCTTGAAAGCGCAGCCCAACGAACGTGTTGGCGGTTGCCGTTGTTTTGTGGGAACGGGTAGTTCTCGAACATGTCAGCCACGGTTGATTGGTAAACATCAATCATGTTGGCTTGCTTGCTGTCTTGGTAGTTCTCTTCAGGACCGCGGCCGTAGTATTGAACTTGGTCGAAGTCGCCGTTGATGCCCATATCGAAACCAATGACTGGAATCACGTGAGGGTAATCACCGTAACGCTCGCCGCTCAGTTCAACGTTTAGCTGACCTTCTGCACTGATCTGGTAGCGGTATTCACAACGCATACCGAAATCAAATACCGGTGGAGCAATGATGCTGGTGGTTGTGATCTCTACCTTGCCGTTTACCTGCTCGACATTGACGCACTCAAGGTCAATGCTACGGAAGTGTTCCTGCATGATCTGTAGGTGTGCAGGTTCCCAGTAACCATCGTGCTCTTGCTTATGGTTATCGATCATTGGCTTGAAGAAGTTCAGCTTAGGCTCAGACTTAATCAGTTCCTCGCCATTCACTAACCACGACGTCAGTTTGCCGTTCACTTTCGAGAAGTTCAGAGCAAAGTTGTGACCTTTGATTAGGTAGGCTAAGCGAGATTCTTCAACATTCAGTGCTGTCGCATTGTTGTTGGTGAAGGCTTCAAGTTGTGCTGTATTCTCTTTCACTTGGAACTGGTAAACCGCGATGTCGTGGTTCGCTTCGCTGTATGAAGTGCGAGAATCCTTACGAACCGTAAAGTTTACAAACACTTCACGCTCATCAAGCTGTGGCAAGTTTAGAGTCAGTTCACGGCTAGAGTTTTCAGCCAGCTCTTCAACCTTGATGTGCTGTACGGCAATGGTTTCACCTTCAGCACGGATTTCCGCAGTGATGGTGTAGTCATCGATGTTTGAGAACCAAAGCTTGTTGTCTACTGTGAAGGTACCCGTTTGTGCATTGAAATCGCGAAGCTTCACTGGGGCAATCACTTGCTTGTACTCTTTCAAGCCAGGGCCTGGCGTTTGGTCTGGATAGATCAAACCGTCCATGCAGAAGTTGTAGTTGTTCGGGTAGTCACCGTAGTCACCGCCGTATTTGTAGAATTCTGTGCCTGCTTCATCACGCGCCAGAATACCGTGATCACACCATTCCCAAACATAGTGACCTTGAATTGCGTCATGCTTGTAGAACACGTTTTGGTATTCGGTTAAACCGCCCGGGCCGTTACCCATTGCGTGTGCGTATTCGCAGATGATGCGTGGTTTTTCATGTGGGAATTCACCGAAGGCATTCATCAGTTGAGCGCGTGAGTACATGGTTGAAATGATGTCGACCACTTCAGCATCACGGTCTTCTTCGTAGTGAACCAGACGCGTGTCATCAATTGCTTTTGCAGCATCGTACATAGAGCGAATGTTGCAGCCGTAACCAGACTCGTTACCTAGAGACCACATGATGATAGAAGGGTGGTTCTTTTGAGCGTGGATATGACGTTCGATACGCTCAACAAACACCGCTTCCCATGCAGCATCGTTAGTGATGCGGCTAAGGTCGCCAACGTTAGCAAAGCCGTGTGTTTCAACATCGGTTTCACCCATCACGAATAGGCCGTAGATATCACACAATTCGTAGAAGCGTGGGTCGTTCGGGTAGTGCGCCGTGCGTACTGAGTTGATGTTGTGTTGCTTCATCAACACTAAGTCTTTCTCTACGCGATCCATGCCAACCGCACGACCTTTCAGGTGGTCGTTGTCGTGACGGTTCACGCCGTGCAGCATCACGTATTTGTTGTTGATGTAGAACAGACCATCGCGAACTTTAATGTCGCGGAAACCAACGCGCTGTGGAATCACTTCCAACACCTTGCCGTCACCATCTTTCAGCGTAAGCAGCAGTTGGTACAGGTAAGGGTTCTCAGCGTTCCATTGAACAGGGTTAACCACATCAATAGAGAATTGAGTATTCGCATTGCCATCGACACTTAAGTTATCTACTGAGCCTTGCGAGATAACTTGGCTGCCATCAAGCAATGCGTACTCAAGGGTTGCGTTTGCCGCTGCTGCTAGGTTTTCTAGTTCCACTTTGCACGACAGGGTCGCGCTTTGGTAAGCGTCGTCGAAGTCAGTGCGAACGGTAACGTCTTGAACGTGCAGTTGTTCTTTACCAACTAGGTAAACGTCACGGAAGATACCGCCCGTCCACCACATGTCTTGGTCTTCAATGTAGGTGGAATCGGCCCACTGCATCACACGAATAGAAAGTAGGTTGTTGCCTGCTTTTACTTGGTTAGAGATATCGAACTCAGCGGTTAGGCGGCTGCCTTTGCTGAAGCCCACGTACTCGCCGTTTACGTAAACTTCGAAGTAAGTTTCAACGCCATCAAATTTGATGATGGTTTGTTT
Organism: Vibrio sp. 10N.261.46.A3; assembly: GCF_041472995.1. Taxonomy (NCBI): domain Bacteria; kingdom Pseudomonadati; phylum Pseudomonadota; class Gammaproteobacteria; order Vibrionales; family Vibrionaceae; genus Vibrio; species Vibrio sp. 10N.261.46.A3. Next base: position 29,947 of record NZ_JBFRRH010000027.1, read on the forward strand.
CTCGTCCCAGCTTTCGCCAAGGAAGAAAGAGCGTTGGTATGCGCCGGTTGGGTTGTCTGATGGTACGAAAGGCACATCAATTGGGAATGGGAAACCTTCATCTGTGTATTGGAGATCGCCGTGGCCTTCCATTTGCCACATGTTTGGAACCGTGATGTTGCCCCAGTCGCTCATTTCCTGAGAATAGAACTCTTCAGGAACCAATAGCGGATTGGTGAAATAGCTGAAATTCCATTGGCCACTCAATAGTTGGAAGTGGCTGCTCAGTTCACGCTGAAACGTTTTTGCATTTTTTTCTGATGCGTACGAGAAGAAGTATGCACGCGGTGCCATACGGTTCTCATGTAAGTTCAGGAAGTTTTCCCAGTTGTTCACGTTGCCTCTCTCTCGGCCTGAATGCAGTTTGCTGACCGACGTTCTTATGCGTAATTGGGTCGTAGTGAATACGAGTATTTTTGGACTGAGGTAATTATTAGTAAAAGTTTTACTAAATGAAATTGGTGAAAACGTTTTACTTTAACTTCATCACGTTTTTTATGGTCTTTTTACGGTGCTGTGTGATCCACTTAAAAGAATGCTATTGGCTGATTTATGCAGTAGGTTAAAGAGGGAGATATGTGTCGATTGATGTATGTGACGGGCACAAAAAAGGCCACCTTCAACAAAGGCAGCCTTTATTTATCTACTTGATATATTAATTATTTTGTTGTATCGCGCAGCTTAAGTTTGCTTGGTACATAGACGCGTAATGGGATGGTTCGGCCGTCGCGTACTTTTTCAATCAGCAGGTTAACGCCTTGAATTCCCATCAGTTCAGAGTGAATACGAACAGTCGATAAAGATGGGAAGGTAAATTTAGCTGTTGGGATGTCGTTTACACTGATCAGCGCAATATCTTCAGGAATGTTTAATCCGTGCTCATGAACTGCTCGTAAAACGCCAATTGCGATGGAATCTGACGCAATAAACATGGCTTTAGGGTAGTCACCTGTCGCGAGCATCTGTTTTGCAAGCTTGTAACCTGAAGAGCTAGAGAAGTCACCACGGTAGATGTCTTGCTCGCTGACAACGTTCTTGAGGCCGCCATATTCAGCAAAGGCGACTTCACGAATATCAGGGGTGTTGACGTCGTCTTGGCCACCAATAAAGCCGATGCGCTCATAGCCTTGGTTGATAAAGAAGTTGGTGATCTCTTTGCTGATCAAAGCCAGGTCGATATCGACAGAGTCATAAGGTTCTGAGTGATCGGTAAAATCGACATAACAAATATTATCGCTCAGCTTTTTAGCTTGCTCGATAACCTCTGGTGTCATTCTACCCACCAACAAAACACCTGTTATCGGCGCTGAGTTTATCTGTATTTTACTTTCATAACAGTTGGTTAGCTTCACTTCCATCTTTTCGCATTGGGTTTCAATCCCATGGCGAATCGATAGGTAGTAAGGGTCGTTAACCTCAGCTTCTTGCTTGTAGTTATACAGTGCTAGGAAGTGATGGTTTTGTTTTTTACTGCTAACGGTTTTTCGTGAGCTGCTGGTTTTGTATTCCAACTTCTCTGCAATTTCAAAGATACGCCTTTTGGTCTCTTCCTTGACGCTTAATGTTGGATCTTCATTGAGAACCCTTGAAACTGTAGCCAATGATACATTCGCTTCAGTCGCGATATCTTTTAACGTTGCCATACTCACTTCCTGTTATTGGAACATTGCGCTGCTTTGAAATTGGTATTTAGTAAAAAAGCAATGCACCTCTTTATTCTACAGACCTATTGTAATCAAACTGGACGTCATTGCATTAACTTTTAGTAAAATAAATGCTCAACTCATCTGTGATGTCTCAAATCTAACTATCTATAATTATCTTATTAAAATTCAATGAATTAGAGGTTAACAGCTATACATTGCCTCTATGTCATGATCAGTACTAATGATGAAAGTTAGTGTAAACGTTTACACTTCGTGGTTTTGATCACAGAATTATAGTCAAAATGGCTGCTACTATTTCTGACATACGGTGCTACTGAGCTGAATGTCAGTTCGAGTTAGCCCACGAATGACGACAAAGAGAGGTTGATTGTGAAAGTACTGGTTACAGGCGGCATGGGTTACATCGGAAGTCATACATGCATTCAAATGATACAGGCAGGTATGGAGCCGATCATTGTTGATAACCTTTGCAACAGCAAAGAGCTAGTGCTGGAACGAATCGAATCGTTAACTGGCAAGCGCCCAACGTTTTATCTTGGCGACATTCGTGACCAATCTTTTCTAGATAGCGTGTTTTCAGAAAACGATATCCAAGCGGTGATTCACTTTGCTGGCCTGAAAGCGGTAGGGGAGTCGGTGGCTAAGCCTTTGGAGTACTACGATAACAACGTCAATGGTTCACTAGTGTTAGCTCGAAGCATGAAGAAAGCGGGCGTGAAAAGCATCGTATTTAGTTCTTCGGCTACCGTTTACGGTGACCCGGAAGTAGTGCCTATTACTGAAACTTCGCCAACTGGCGCGACAACTAACCCTTATGGTCGCAGCAAATATATGGTGGAAGAGTGCTTGAGCGATCTGTTCAACGCGGAGAACGATTGGAGCGTCACTTTACTGCGTTACTTCAATCCAGTTGGCGCACATCCATCGGGCACTATGGGTGAAGACCCACAAGGTATCCCAAATAATTTAATGCCGTTTATTGCTCAAGTAGCCGTCGGTCGCCGTGAAAAACTGGCTGTTTTTGGAAACGATTACCCAACAGTCGATGGCACAGGCGTTCGTGACTATATTCATGTAATGGATTTAGCGGACGGTCATGTCGCAGCACTAAAAGTGGTTGGCGAGAAAGCGGGTTTGCACATTTACAATCTAGGTACGGGCAAAGGCTCAAGTGTACTCGAGATGGTTGAAGCCTTCGCACAAGCATCGGGTAAACCGGTTCCTTATGAACTTTGCCCACGCCGCGCAGGTGATATTGCCGAATGTTGGGCAAGCACTGAAAAAGCAGAGCGCGAGCTTGGCTGGAAGGCGACGCGTAGCGTGATGGAGATGACGGGGGACACGTGGAATTGGCAGTCGAATAATCCGAACGGCTATTCCCCTTCGTAATTGAAGCCGCAGCGTTGTTAGCTGCGCTTACCAATTCCAATCACATAGAAGATCTATGCTCATGGATATTGGAAATCTTGCTGCCTAGCTGCAACTCCAATTTCTTTGGGGAAGGCAAAGACAAGATATGAGAAAAGAGAGATTCCAGATATCTCGTGCCTCGATTCTGGAATGACGGATGAGCACAAGGTTATGAAGCGGCGGCCTTTGCACAAATAGCACAACGAGATTACACGTCATTCCCTACAGCGAGGCACGAGCGTGATAGGGAATCTCCTTGTAGAAGAATTATTCATCTTGGTGAATTGACCAAGACACAAAATTTGAGAGCAATCTAAACATGTCAAAAGTTGAATTTAACCCAGTAGACCACCCGCATCGTCGTTATAACCCATTAACGGGCCAGTGGATCTTAGTCTCACCGCACCGGGCAAAACGTCCTTGGAGTGGCCAAGATGAAAAACCATCGACCGCGCAGCTTCCTGCGTATGAGAAAGAGTGTTTCTTGTGCCCAACCAATACGCGTATCTCGGGCGACGAAAACCCAGATTACGACGGCACTTACGTATTCAGTAATGATTTCGCGGCCTTGATGCCTGATTCACCTGATGCTCCAGAGTCTGAAAACCCTCTATTCAAGACTCAAGGTGTTCGCGGGTTGAGCCGCGTGATCTGTTTTTCTCCGGACCACAGCAAAACGCTGCCAGAATTACCAGTAAACAAGATTCGCGGTGTTATCGACACATGGAATGAACAGATTGAAGAGCTAGGTAAAGATTACCTATGGGTTCAAGCGTTTGAAAACAAAGGCGAGACCATGGGCTGTTCTCAGCCACACCCACACGGTCAGATCTGGGCAAACAGCTTTTTGCCCAACGAGATTGAACGCAAAGAAAAACTGCTAAAAGAGTACTTTGAACAGCAAGGCTCAAACCTATTAGTGGATTACGTTGAAGCTGAAATGAAAGACGGCTCTCGCACTGTGGTTGAAACTGAACATTGGATTGCTGTGGTTCCTTACTGGGCAGCGTGGCCATTTGAAACCATGTTGCTGCCAAAAACACACATCCGCCGTATGAGTGAACTGACTGACGAGCAGCGTGATGATTTAGCGCTTGCGATCAAGAAGCTGACGAGCCGTTACGACAACTTATTCCAATGCTCATTCCCTTACTCAATGGGCTGGCACTATGCGCCGTTCTTCGAAGAAGGTACTGACATCGACCATTGGCAGCTACATGCGTTGTTCTACCCGCCACTGTTGCGCAGTGCTTCGGTTCGTAAATTCATGGTCGGCTACGAAATGTTGGCTGAGTCTCAGCGTGATTTAACCGCAGAACAAGCGGCGCAGCGTCTGCGTGATTTGAGTGACGTTCACTACAAAGAGCAGGAATAGCCTACTTCGTTGATAGTAAAACTAATCGATAACTCGGTTACTAAATAAAAAAGCGAGATTCCTGATATCTCGTCCCTCGATTCTGGAATGACGGCCGGTGAAAGGCCTAGAAGCTTAAGAGCTTAGGACTTTGGAGCTTAGACGCCGATGTTGTCATTCCCTACCGTGAGAGGCGAACGAGATAGGGAATCTAAAAGAATTAAAGTGGTGCCGTGAAGGGGCCATAACCAATTGAACAAAGAGTTTAACCAGAGAGTTTACTTATGTCTGACCTAATCCAAAATGTGAAAGCATCTTTTGAGCAAGTCCTTGGTTACCAAGCGACTCATATTATCCAAGCACCAGGTCGTGTGAACCTGATCGGCGAGCACACTGACTACAACGATGGTTTTGTTCTACCGTGTGCTATTAACTATCAAACGGTAGTCGCAGCGGCTAAACGTGACGACAACATTGTACGTGTCGTATCGGTAGACTACGGTAATGCCGTCGATGAGTTCGATTTAACTCAAGAGATCACCTTCCAACAAGACAAGATGTGGGCGAACTACATTCGTGGTGTGGTGAAGTGCTTAAAAGGTCGCGGCTTTGAATTTACAGGTGCAGACATCTCTGTCACGGGCAACGTGCCTCAAGGTGCAGGTTTAAGTTCTTCTGCGGCACTGGAAGTGGTGATTGGTCAAACATTCAAGGTGCTTTACAACCTAGAGATCAGCCAAGCCGAAGTGGCGCTAAATGGTCAGCAAGCCGAAAACGAATTTGTGGGCTGTAACTGCGGCATCATGGACCAAATGATCTCTGCAGAAGGTCGCGCAAATCACGCGATGCTTTTGGATTGTCGTAGTCTAGAAACTCAAGCGGTTTCAATGCCAGAAGATATGGCTGTGGTTATCATCAACTCAAACAAGAAACGCGGCTTGGTCGACAGCGAATACAACACACGTCGTGAACAGTGTGAAGAAGCGGCGCGCATCTTTGGTGTTCCGGCACTTCGTGATGTGACCATTGAGCAGTTTAAAGCGAAAGAGTCTGAGTTAGATGAAATGGTCGCGAAACGCGCTCGTCACGTGATTACTGAAAATGACCGTACCGTTGAAGCAGCTCAAGCTCTACGCACTCACGACATGAAACGCATGGGTGAGTTGATGGCTGAATCGCATGCATCAATGCGTGATGATTTTGAAATCACGGTGAAAGAGATTGATACGCTGGTTGATATGGTCAAAGAAGTGATCGGCGAACAAGGTGGCGTGCGTATGACTGGCGGTGGTTTCGGTGGTTGTATTGTGGCATTGGTTCCACCTGCATTGGTTGATGAAATCAAAATAACCGTTGAACAGAAATATCAAGCGGCGACGGGTCTAAAAGAATCTATTTATGTGTGCCAAGCGAAAGACGGAGCAGGCTTAGTTGAAGTAATCTAACGGCTTCGAGACTTAATATAGAGCTTACCAAGTAAAAAGATCATGGTAGGCCAAATGCTAAAGCCTTTACTTCAGGTAGAGGCTTTTTACTGGCACTAGAAGGAATTTAGAATGACACAAGAGCAAAACCTGCATCAATCCATGACGCAGACTCCAGCCTATGATGGCCAACCCGCTCAGTTAGTGACGCTATCAAATACGCATGGCATGCAAGTGACATTCATGGATATTGGTGCAACATGGTTGAGCTGTATCCTGCCAGTAAAGGGAAATAAAAGAGAAGTTTTGTTGGGTGTTAACTCAATGGAGAACTTCGATAAACAAGCCAGCTATATGGGCACAACCGTTGGCCGTTATGCTAACCGCATTGCTAATGGTCGCTTCAAAATTGATGGTCAGAATTACAAGCTGGAAACCAACCAAGCGGGCAATACCTTACATGGTGGTCCGAACGGATTTGATAAGCGCCGTTGGAATATTGCCGAGCAAACCGAAACGTCAGTGGTGTTCAGTCTAGAGTCTGCTGATGGCGACCAAGGATTCCCAGGGAATTTGAATGTGTCGGTGCGTTATGACATCACCGAAGACAATCGAGTGTCCATTAATTACTCTGCAACCACAGACAAGCCGACTGTGGTTAACCTAACGAATCATGCTTACTTCAATCTACTTGGCGCAGAAGCTGGACACGATTGTTTGTCACACATTGTCAGCATCAACGCCAATCAATTCTTGCCGACCAACTCGGTGGGAATTCCGTTAGGTAACCTTAAATCGGTGAAATCGACCAGTTTTGACTTCAATCAGCCTATGATGATCTCAGAGCGTTTGTTGGGTGATGAACAGCAGAAAGCAGCAAAGGGTTACGACCACTCTTTCTTATTGGCTGATGGCTGCAAACGCACTCAATGTGCCGCGACCGTAACCTCACCAGATGCGCTCGTCACACTAAAAGTATTTTCAACCAAACCTGCAATGCAGCTATACACCGGAAACTGGCTTGGTGGCACACCAAACCGAAGTGGTGGCAGCTATGAAGACTACGCTGGTTTGGCGCTAGAAACCCAGTTCTTACCTGACTCTCCTAACCACCCAGAGTGGAAGCAGGACAGTTGTATTCTCAAGCCTGAACAAGAATATAACTACAGTACCTGTTACCAGTTTGAATTTTCGGGGGATTCTTCAAACTAGTACGCTCTAGCTCAAAGCGGTTACGCCAATATCTTTTGCTTGTGAATAGGACGATGTGAATTATCGCGTTGTTCTTGGGGGATGAGCAAAAGTGGCGCTCAATAAGAGTGCGGTTTATTAAGCGCGATTGTTGAGTATCTGAGTAAGGTAGGAAAGCCCTAACAGAAGCGATTCTGTTAGGGCTTTTTTTGTTTATTGCTTGGTGACCAGACCAGACCAGACCA
>NZ_JBFRRH010000027.1:38062-193029 GCF_041472995.1 Vibrio sp. 10N.261.46.A3
CCAGACCAGACCAGACCAGAACTTAGACTTTCTCTACCGAATTGCGGCGTACTAGAGTTGGAGAGAACATCATTGGTTCAGTAGAGGTGTTTTCACCTTTGGCTAAGTGCAGCGCGAGTCGTGTCGCTTTCTCTGCCATCATCTGAATCGGGTAGCGAATGGTGGTGAGCTTTGGATGAACATAGCGGGCAATCAAGCCATCATCGAAACCGATGATCGACATTTTGTCTGGCGCTTGAATACCGTTTTCATCAAGGACAGACAAAGCACCTGCTGCCATGTAATCGTTGTACGCCACAATGCCAGTGATTGGCAGTGACTTAGTCAGAAGGTTAGTCATGGCGTATTCGCCACCGTTACTGGTGGGCGCTGAGTATTCAATATAGCTGTCAGATAGCGCTATTTTGTAATCTGAGAGTGCCGCTAAGTAACCTTGGATACGCTCATCGGCATCTTCAATGCTATGCGATGAGGCGATACAGGCAATGTTCTTATGGCCATGACGGATCAGATATTCCGTCGCAAGATACGCGCCTTTCTTGTTATCCAAGAAAATACAACGGTTGGCAATCTCAGCAATATAACGGTTGATCAGCACTAAGCCTTTGACCTCTTTTGCATAGGCGATCAGTTCTTCGTCTGTCAGGCCTTTTGAGTGGATCACCAAGGCGTCACAACGGCTATTAATCAGCAACTCAATCGCTTGTCTCTCTTCTTCACGATCGTGTGAGCCATTACCGACAAGGATATGTTTTCCGTTCTCACGAGCGACATTATCGACAGCCTTAACCAGCGTGCCAAAAAAGGGATCGGAGATGTCACCGACCAATACACCAACAGTGTTCGTGCTTTGGCTTACCAGCGCTCGAGCATTGGCATTCGGGCGATAGCCGAGTTTAGACATCGCTTTCGTTACAGACTCTACCGAGCTTGCACTCGCCTTGGGAGACTTGTTGATCACTCGAGATACGGTTGCAACAGAAACACCAGCTTCCTTTGCTACATCTTTAATTGTTGCCATTTTTAACCTCTATACATTGCTTCATCTATTTAACACCGACAATGAGTGCAAGGCAACGAAACTCTCATTTTACTTCCAGTAATGAGATCTTTACCGCTTGTAATTATTAGGCTTAATGCTAGTGTAAACATTTACATTTTACTTAATTTTAGTAAATGATTTAATGAGTGAAAACAAATCAATATAGGAAGTGAGAAATGGATACTGTCTCTTATGGTGACTTTGCTAAGTTAGAAATGCGTGTGGGTAAGATCATTGAGGTTGTGCGTCATGAAAACGCCGACAAGCTGTACATCGTGCAAGTGGATGTTGGTGAGAAGACGCTACAAACGGTGACCAGCCTAGTTCCTTACTACACAGAAGAAGAGTTGATGGGTAAGCAGGTTGTTGTTTTGTGTAATCTAGCGAAGGCGAAGATGAGAGGCCACACTTCTGAGTGCATGTTGTTATGTGCAGAAACGGAAGATGAATCTGAAAGTGTATTGCTAACACCTGAACGTGTGATGCCTGCGGGTATTCGTGTCGTTTAAGCTCACTTTAGGTTGGTGAGCCAATGGGTTCACCAACCTAAATCAACTAGCTGCGCACGGTCAGTATCAAACCATCGATTACACTGTGGTGGTGATCGGAAACCCCAGCAAGGTTACCGTATTTAGGTTGGTAGCGATCATTTTCTAATGGGTGATGCCAACCTTGTGTGTGTTTAACAAAGTGCGCCGCAAAGCTTTCTGACACCTCTAAACATCCTGCCAATACCGTGTCGACATAGGTTTGAACGATAGGGCTGTTTTCGCAAGGAGCTTCAATCTCGTCTTTGATGTAAACCCAGATCGATTGATCCTGTTTGAACTCATCTTGGCTTTCTATCTGAGAGGCCTTTAATTCGATGCGGTGATAACCACGCTCACGGCGATCAAACTCAGCCAGTGCAATATCATCCACCTCAAGCAACACACCATTCACTTGTCCTTCGCCAAGATTGACGATCAAAGGTGATAACACATAGCTGTCATCGATCTTGCTCCAATGGCGAATTAAGCCATGAACAATCGCAGGGATCGCTTGTCCTGTCTGACCGGTAAGCTGGCGTGAAGATGAGTTGATTAAGCTGCCATAACCAAAAATATACATCGCATTCCTTGTCTGAGTTGTTCCATTTAAGTCTAGTCTTACTATATGTGGCGAGATACCAAAAGTCAGTAAGTTTCTATTTATACATCTATATGTCTTTATGACTCTTTCGGTTGTGTTTTTCTGACTTGTTTATTGGCTAGTGAATCTCGCGAGTTGCTGTTTTTACTGGTTTTATCTAATTGGCGCGTTTCATGCAATGTAATCTGCATATTGCATCGGATTTGATGCACAGCAAATTTGGTTTAGGTAATACCTTGGCCGCTTATCTGAGAATTAGGAGCGAGTTTGTTAAATATCACAGATAAAAGTGTAGAAGACGCGATTCCAGCCTACCTGCGTTTAGGCTTTCGACCTTTCTTCTTTTTAGGCAGTCTCTATGCCGTGATCGCGATTGTCGCTTGGGTCATCATGTTCCAAAACGGTCAGCCTGAAATGCTAAAAGTACCGGCGCTTTGGTGGCACGTACATGAAATGCTGTTTGGTTTCTCAATGGCGATAGTGGTTGGTTTTGTGTTAACGGCGGTACAAACGTGGACGGGTGTCAACGGTACCAAGCACTATCGATTAGCTGCGCTAGTCGGTTTGTGGCTCGCACCTCGTATTCTATTTTGGACCCCCGCTCCGTTATGGCTGATCTCGTCGGTTGAGGCGCTGTTCTTAATCTTCGCCGCCTACGAAATTGGTTTCCGAGTTGTTAAATCGAAAGGCTGGAAGAACCTGTTCTTTGTGCCGCTGTTTATATTGGCTATCGTGGCGAACTTTGCTAGTTACGCGACCATTAAGGGCATGCCTCCATTCCCATCGTCTGCAGTTTGGCAGGCTATGTTGTGGTGGTTTACCTTGCTGCTATCAGTGATGGGTGGGCGAGTTATCCCATTCTTCACAGCGCGTCGCTTTGATTTTGAAAAAGCACAACCACTGGTTTGGTTGGAATGGTTAGCCAATCTACCTTTGGTTGGTTTATTTGTGTTGAGCTTCTTCCCATTGACCTTTGCTCAAGTAGGTAATGAGTTGATGGTGTTTGCAGGTGTGACTCAGTTGGTGCGCTTTATCCGCTGGAAACCTTGGACAACGCTATCAGAACCTTTAGTGTGGTCGCTGCATGCGGCTTATCTATGTATCCCTCTCAGCTTGCTGCTACGCGGTTTGCTAGACAACCCGTTCGCGAGCCACAACATGCTGCACTTGTTTGCGATTGGCGGTTTGAGTGGTTTGATTCTGGCGATGATTACGCGAGTGACAATGGGACATACCGGCCGTGCTATCTATAAAGGGCCAAGTATGGCTTTGGCGTTCTCGGCTATTTTTATCGCGGCACTCGTTCGTAGTTTAGGTGTGACATTCTTCCCTGCGTATTTATTTGAGATGGTTAACATCAGCGCGGGTTTATGGACGTTAGCGTTCGGGCTGTTTATCTGGAAGTTCGGCATGATGCTGTTAACGCCAAGAGTGGATGGTCACCCGGGCTAAGGCAAATGGGTTATCGAACCATATTGAAAGGGAAGCTTAGAGCTTCCCTTTTTGATCGTCATAACTCATCAAGTATTCGCAGCAAGGTATTGGCGTACCTGCGTGATGAGGTCTTCTTTGGCATGAGGTGAGATAAAACTGGCTTCGATGGCATTAATACTAAACTGCGCTAATTCGTTTTTGGTTACTGGGTGAGCATTGGCGACCGCGAGGAAGTTATCATTCATGTAGCCGCCGAAGTAAGCCGGATCATCGGAATTGATGGTAACGCACAGCCCTTTTCTCAGCAATTCGACGATGTTGTGTTCTTGCATGGTCTCAAACACCTTGAGTTTGGTATTCGATAGCGGGCAGACGGTCAGTGGTGTACGTTTTGCTATTAGCTGTTCCATCAAATATTCATCTTCTACACAGCGAACGCCATGATCAATTCGGGTAATGCTTAACAAGCTCACTGCGTCGATAATATTTTGTGCTGGGCCTTCTTCTCCGGCGTGTGCGACAGTCAGGAAGCCTTGGTTGATCGCCTCTTGGAATACATGTTTAAACTTCTCTGGCGGATTGCCCTGTTCTGATGAATCTAACCCAACGGCAATGATCTTATCTTTATAGGGAAGGGCTTGTTTGAGTGTTTCAAAAGCACTGTCTTCATCGAGATGACGCAGAAAGCACATGATCAGTTGGCTGCTGATGCCAAGTTCTTGCTCCGCTTGATTCAAAGCTCGAGTAATCCCACCGATGATGACTTCAAAGGCAATGCCGCGTTCAGTGTGAGTCTGAGGGTCGAAGAATATCTCAGTATGAACCACATTATCTTGCTGGCACTTCAACAGATAAGCCCACGTCAGATCGTAGAAATCTTGTTCATGAATCAGTACGTTTGCACCTTGATAATAGATATCGAGAAAGGATTGAAGATTGTGGAACAGGTATGCGTCTCGAACTTGGTCTGGAGTCTCAAAGGGAATCGACACGTTATTACGCTTGGCGAGTTGAAACATCAGCTCTGGCTCTAGTGTGCCTTCTATGTGTAAGTGCAGCTCAACTTTCGGTAAATTTTTGATGAAGCTATCCATAGCAACTCCTTAGCTATTTTAATTATGAGCGGAGTAGGTGAGAGAGTAGAGTCTATGAACCTGAGTAAGCAGGTTATCTCTTTCATTTATCTCTGTTTGAGCATAGTCCATTTCATTGTTGTCGATAAAACAGGGCTGAAGTTGATGGTGAATTGGAAGTTACGAACCAATTGAAATCAGGCGCAAACGATTTGCAGCATTGGAGTGTGATCCGCTGCAAATATTTGCAGCAATATTCATTGATTTGTGCTCTAATACCGCGCTTACCAAGGGATGGTGTTAAAAGATGCTCACTTAGATGGAGTTATCAAAGTTGACCGATCCCTTAATGATCTCCCTTAGGAAAAAATAGAACATGTCTAAGAACAAAAAATTTGATATCCGCCTTACAGAAAAACGCAACGGTTGGTGTGCAGAGATTACTCGTCAAGTAACGTCTCGCAGCACTACAGTATCTAAGCGTGAGTCTGGTTTCGAAACTGAAGCTCTAGCACAAGAGTGGGCAGAGAAAGAGCTAGCATCTTTCATCGCTAACCAAGCTGAACGTAACGAGCGTAAATCAGAGCAGCGTAAAGAGCGTGACGAACTACGTCACACTAAAGAGCTTAAAGCTGAGCAAGCACGTGAAGCGCGCGCTAAAGCTCGTGCAGAAGAGCAAGAAGACGCTGAGTAATTCAGTGCATGACTAATTTATAGATCCCTTAATTTTAAGATAAGGGATTTGTGAAAAAAAAGCCCCGATACAACTTTTTTCTTTCTAGTTAAAAGTGTATTGGGGCTTTTTAGTTTGTGGAGTTCTGTTTTATTGTGTTTAAGAGCACTATGTTGGCTTCTCGCTTTTAACGTCGAGCTCTTAAACTGTTAAGCATTGTCTGATCAGTTATTCAGCGCAGTTAGCCAATCGTCTTCTGCCACTTCTTCAATGTAGCTTTCTACTGATTGTCCGACTTCTTCATCGTCTTGCTTGAAGTAAGCGATGTGGAACACAGCATCACCTTCGTTGACCAAAGGTAGAGTTTGCTGACCAATCACGATACCGCCTTTGGTTGTGATCACTTGGCCTTCTTGGTGACCCAATGGAGAGCTGATGTAAGCAAGGGTTTGTCCTGCTTCAACTTGTTCGCCAAGTCTTACCATGTTACGCAAAATACCGTCTGATTCCGCGCGGATCCAGCTGGTGGATTTACTCAATACTGGCTCTGGTAACTTCTTACGGTTAGGGCGCAGCATGCCGATTTCTTTCATCACTTGATGCACGCCAAGGTAACCCGCACGAATCGCTAGGTGATCAAAACGCAGTGCTTCACCACCTTCGTAAGTTAATACAGGAATACCCAGCTTTTCCGCTTCGCTACGCAGTGAACCGTCACGCAGTGGAGAATCAATAATCACGGGTGTTGCGAACGCTTTTGCGATGCGCAGTGTTTCAGGGTTCGATAGGTTTGCACGAATCTGTGGCAGATTGGTACGGTGAATCGCGCCCGTGTGTAGATCCAGAATGTAATCACAGTGCTTTGCCACGTTCTCGAAGAAGGTGTAAGCGATGCGTGATGTTAACGATCCTTTCTCACTGCCAGGGAAGCAACGGTTTAGGTCACGACGGTCTGGTAGGTAACGAGATTTATGGATAAAGCCAAACACGTTAACGATAGGCACAACAATTAATGTCCCTTTCAATTTCTTTGGATCAATCGCATTGGTCAGTTGTCGTGCAATCTCAACACCGTTTAGCTCATCGCCGTGGATAGCCGCATTTACCATCAGTGTTGGGCCTGCTTGGCGACCGTGAATAATTTCAATCGGGATCGAAAGTGGAGAATGCGTGTAAAGCTGAGCCGCTTGCAGTTCAATCTCCATTCGCTGTCCTGGCTGAACAGTATAACCAAGTAATTCGAATGGTTGATTAGGTTTTAGTCTTGCCATTTAGGTTGTTCTCAACATGGTGATAATTCGTTAACACGGAATGTAGCAATCGTTGATTTTTAGTACGAATCAATCGCTTTACGGTGACGACAAAAGTTTTTTATGAAGGGGCTTCTGAATTGGTTTCAGTTTTTTATTTGGCTAATTGAAGGGTGTTTCAAATTGTGAATTTTCTGACAATACATTGATTTAGCGCTGATATTTGTTACTCAGTTCGTTGGTATTATCCACCGCCATTTTTTGGCGGCCAAATTCAAATATTGAGATCAAAATGAAAAAAACAATTTCAAAAGTTGTAGCACTAGCGGTGGTATCTGTTGCTTTATCTGGTTGTGTTGGTAGCAACGCAGTAACGGGTTACCTAATGAAGTTCAACATCAAGGCTGTTGATAACCGTTACGCTCGTGGTGGTTTGAACATGCTACTTGCACCTGCATACGGTCTAACAGTTGCTGCCGACTACCTAGTATTCAACTCACTAGAGTTCTGGACAGGTAGCAACCCACTAACAGGTGCTCCGCACATCTTTGATACAAAGACTGACACTTACCTAGACATTAACCATCAGTTAGACCCGTCTCTAACGGAAGCGCCTGTTGGTCCTATCACGAGTGCAGATGTGATCGAAAAAGGTCAAATGCAGCAGATTGATGAAAACACGATCCAAATGGACATTACTTACCAGTCTGGTGAGCGTGCGACGTTAATCGGTGTTCGTGATGGCGAGATGGTGACGTACTTCATCGATGGCGAAGTTGTGGCACAAACTTCAATTGATGAGCTAGAAAGCTACGCGGCTTCACGCGCTTAATTGCTTCTTTAGTCACAAATAGTCGATTACAAAGATTAGATACAAAAACAGGTACTCATTGAGTACCTGTTTTATTTAGTGTCGATAAACGGTGTTTACTGTAAAACACCATTTACTGAACAAACATAGCTTATCGAATTAAGCTTTTTCTGGGATCGCTTCAAGCAATGCAACCATTTGGTTCCAGAATAGCTCAACGGTGTCGATCTTCACTTTCTCATCAGGAGAGTGTGGGAACTTTATGGTTGGGCCGAAAGAAACCATATCCATGTTCGGGTAAGGTTCTTTGAATAGACCACACTCAAGACCAGCATGGATAACCATGATGTTTGGCTTGTGACCGTAGATACCTTCGTACATGTCGCGGAAGATATGCATGATTTCTGAATCTGCGTCTGGTTTCCAACCTGGGTAAGCACCAGAGAACGCGATGTTAGCGCCTGCTAGTTCAGCAACAGAGTGAAGCATGCTTTCTACTTGGCTACGACCTGAATCGATAAGAGAACGGATCAGGCAAAGCACTGTGATTGAGTTCTCTTCTGTTGTGATAACACCTACGTTTAGAGACGTTTCAACGACACCTTCAATCTCGTCACTCATACGAATCACGCCGTTTGGACATGCGTTAAGTGCCGCGATAAAGCGAGCTTGGTCTGCTGACGCAAGTGCGCCCATTTCTACAGAAGCTTCTTCATTGAAAGTCACGATGCTGTCTTCTACTTTACCTAGCTCTGTTGAAAGCAGCTCTGTGTAGTAGTTGTATAGCGAAGCCAGTTTTTCTTGGTTTTCAGCAGGAACAGCAACCGTTACGAAACCTTCACGAGGGATCGCATTACGTAGGCTACCGCCTTTGAATTCGACGATGCGTAGGTCTAGCTCTTTCGCGTGACCCGCTAGGAAGCGAGCAAGCAGTTTGTTTGCGTTTGCACGACCTGTGTGGATGTCACAACCAGAGTGACCGCCTTTTAGGCCTTTTAGCGTTAGCTTACGTGTTACGAAGTCAGCTGGAATCGCGTTACGAGCAATTTCAAATGTCATTGCGCCGTCGATACCGCCAGCACAACCCATGTACACTTCGCCTTCTTGCTCTGAATCGGTGTTAAGAAGGATATCGCCTTCTAACCAACCCGCTTCAAGACCGAAAGCACCAGTCATGCCTGCTTCTTCATCTACTGTTAGTAGAACTTCGATAGGGCCGTGCTGGATTTCGTTTGAAGCAAGAACCGCTAGGCAAGAAGCCATGCCCATGCCGTTGTCAGCGCCAAGCGTTGTGCCTTTAGCTGTAACCCACTCACCATCAATGTATGGTTGGATTGGATCTTTAGCGAAGTCATGAACTGTGTCTTCGTTCTTTTGTGGAACCATATCGATGTGAGCTTGTAGCACTACACCTTTTTTGTTTTCCATACCCGCCGTTGCTGGCTTTTTGATGAATACGTTGCCCGTTGGGTCACGACGTACATCTAGGCCTTGCTCGGTTGCCCAAGCAATAATGTATTGAGCAAGCTCTTCTTCATGCTTAGAAGGGTGTGGGATTGAGCAAATCTTATCGAAGAACTGCCAGATAGGGGCAGGGGATAATTTACTGATCTCAGAATGGAATTCAGACACGGATGACTCCTTTTTTATTTAATAACCATATATTTAGGTTTTGTATGGGTAAAAACCTAGAACAAAAATCTAAAATATGGGTCTGTTTTGATGGCAACAGCATACCACTTGAGCGTTTTGACGAGTAGCGGTTCTAAACCTCAAATAGCTCAAATTTTGAAAGCGATCTTGTCCACCTGATCACAATTAAGCGCCTGGATGCTTATAAATGGCGCAAGCAAACGTTTGTTTAATTCTGTTCTGTAATTTAATTACGAGAATAAGTTTGCAAAATAACCATAAATGGCAAAAAGTGTGACGTATAGCAAAAAATACTTGTAATCTTTTTTCTTTAGGGTATATTAATAACCAACTTCTGAGATGAAGAGTAAATGCTCAAAGGATGAGTCCGTTTTATCGCCTCCAAGGAACCGAGAAATCAAATTCGTTTTTTATTGATTTATTAAGGTGATAGTTATGAAAGGTTTACCATCTGCAATGTTCTGGATTAACAGCTCTGTTTACACTAGCAACTTTGCATACCCTACAAGCTTTGGTTACTAATACCGTAAGCATGTAACTCGAACAGTTTTGTTCACCCCTATATATTGGAATTCTTTTACAGCCCTTTTGGTTGACAGATTCTACCGCCACTCAGTTTTGAGTGGCGTTTTTTTTGCCTGCTACTTTTCCAAACCGCTTTCGCTTGTCACTTTCCTTGCTGTTCTGCGTGGTTGTTTTTTAAACGCCGAAATATCAATTTGCGCCTTATTACTGATCCTGTTGAAAAATACATAACTATTGTGGGTTTGAATTCAGAATTTACTGGCTAGATTATCAATGAAAATAACCGATGGTAGAAAAAACAACCAACTAGTTTTAGTGAGTCTATTGTTGTTAATTGTTTGTTTTTAATGGTTATTTATCGATGATATCTTCATTTTTAATCGCTTTGTTTCATACGGCATTCTGATAAATATCGATTAGAGCCTTAATTCTATCTGGAATTTGTTATTTGATAACTTTATAATCCACAGCCAATCGATTACGCAACCGTTTACTTTTTACCCTTATAGGATTCGATAATGTTCGAAAAGCTATTCAAACTCAGTGAAAATGGCACCAATGTGCGCACTGAAATCATCGCAGGTCTAACAACCTTCCTAACAATGGCTTACATCATTTTTGTAAACCCAATGATTCTAGCTGATGCTGGTATGGACCATGGCGCTGTATTTGTAGCAACCTGTTTAGCGGCTGCTATTGGCTGTTTCATCATGGGCTTTGTTGCTAACTACCCAATTGCTCAAGCTCCAGGCATGGGTCTGAACGCATTCTTTACCTACGCTGTTGTAATGGGTATGGGTTATACGTGGCAAGTTGCTCTGGCAGCGGTTTTCGTATCAGGCGTAATCTTCATCTTCTTAAGTATCTTTAAGATCCGTGAATGGATTATCAACTCGATCCCTATGTCTCTGCGTGTTGGTATCTCTGCAGGTATCGGTCTTTTCCTAGCGTTCATTGCGCTTAGCAATGCAGGCATCGTTGTTTCTAACCCAGCAACTAAAGTTTCACTGGGCGACATTACCGCGATTGCTCCTATCCTAGGCTCACTTGGTTTCTTCCTAACGATTGCTCTTGTTCACCGTGGCGTGAAAGGCGCAGTAATGATTGCGATTCTAGCTATCACAGCTCTTGGCATTGTTATTGGTGACGTTCAATACGGCGGCATCATGTCTACACCACCAAGCCTTGCTCCTACATTCATGCAGCTTGATTTCTCTGCGGTATTTGAAATCGGTATGATTTCAGTGGTATTCGCATTCTTGTTCGTCGATTTGTTCGATACAGCGGGTACTCTGGTTGGTGTTGCAACGAAAGCAAACCTAATCAAAGAAGACGGCAAACTACCTCGTTTGAACAAAGCACTGCTTGCTGACTCTACAGCAACATCTATTGGTGCACTGCTAGGTACATCAAATACTACTTCTTATGTTGAGAGTGTTGCGGGTGTCGCTGAAGGCGGTCGTACCGGTCTAACGGCTGTTGTTGTTGGTATCTTATTCCTACTGGCTCTTTTCTTCTCGCCACTTGCAGGTATGATTCCGGCTTACGCAACATCAGGTGCACTTTTCTATGTAGCAATTCTGATGATGTCTGGCCTAGTTGGCATTGATTGGCGTGATCTTACGGAAGCAGCACCAGTCGTGGTAACATGTCTGCTTATGCCGCTGACGTACTCTATCGCTGAGGGTATATCACTAGGTTTCATCGCTTACGCTGCAATTAAGCTGCTAAGTGGTAAAGGTCGCGACGTTTCACCTGCTGTGTGGGTAATGTCGGCTATCTTTATTCTTAAATACATTTTCGCTTAATCGTCTAGATTTCTGCTTAATCGCTGAAGAGGCTATGTTTGAAATAGCCTCTAATAACATGACAAAATTATTAGGTTTTATACTATGAGCAACAAATTCGTTATCACTTGGGACAACATGCAGACTTACTGCCGTCAACTTGCTGAAAAGCAAATGCCAGCAGAGCAGTGGAAAGGCATCTGGGCAGTAAGCCGTGGTGGTTTGGTTCCTGGTGCAATCTTGGCTCGTGAGCTAGGTATTCGTCACGTAGATACGATTTGTATTTCTAGCTACGACCACGATCACCAACGTGATATGACAGTAGTTAAAGCACCTGAAGGTGACGGCGAAGGCTTCCTAATCGTTGAAGACTTGGTTGATAGTGGTGACACTGCACGTAAGCTTCGCGAAATGTACCCTAAAGCGAAACTGATCGCTGTATGTGCAAAACCATCTGGCGCTGATTTGCTAGACGAGTACATTGTTGATATCGCTCAAGACACATGGATTGAGCAACCTTGGGATACTAGCCTAAGCTACGTTGAGCCAGTAAATCGCAAGTCAAAATAAGCGTAAACTTAGTTTTTTGAGAAATGACCCTTTATAGGGTCATTTTTTTTTATATTATTAGTGACAACCATTTCTTATTAAGTATCCCAATGTCTGAACCAGAAGAAACGAGCTCGAACCTTTCGGAAACTTTGTTTGTAAAGCACAAGCAGGCGAAAGAGACCTCAATGTTGACACAATACATGCCAAGCTCTGAAGCGTTATTGGATGAGAAGCGTGAACAGCAAAACTCATCATGGTATCGAAACCTAAGACGTCTTCAGTGGGTATGGCAAGGCGTTAATCCAATAGAGCAAGAAGCGGTATTGGCTCGCATCGCGTCATCAGATAACTCTCGGACAACCGATGAGTGGCTTGATACGGTCATGGGTTACCGAAGTGGTAACTGGGCATACGAATGGACCAAGCTGGGTATGCAGCATCAGAATCGTTCTAATGAGAAGAGCGGTGAAGAGATGGCTGAAGAGCTATTTTCAGCATCGTTGTGCTTCAGTATTGCGGGTTACCCACACCTCAAGAACGACAACTTGGCGGCTCAGGCTCAAGTGCTGGCCAACGCAGCGTATTCTGAAGCGATCAAGCACACTAAGTTGATCGTCAAACAGATTGATATTCCATACCAAAACAAGAAGATCAAAGCGAACTTGCACCTAACCAAGACAGATAAACCACAACAAGTTGTGATTGTCAGTGCGGGTCTAGATAGCTTGCAAACGGATATGTGGCGCTTGTTTAGAGATTACTTAGCTCCAAAGAATATTGCCATGCTAACGGTAGACATGCCATCGATAGGGCACAGTGCACATTGGCCGTTAACAGAAGACTCATCTTGTCTTCACCAAGCGGTGCTGAATGAATTGCCTAACATCCCATGGGTCGATCACCACAAAGTCGGCTTGTTTGGTTTCCGCTTCGGTGGCAATGCGATGGTGAGACTATCTTTCCTTGAGCAACATAAGATTAAAGCGTGTATCTCTTTAGGCGCGCCAATTCACGACATCTTTGTTCATGCCGACAAACTGAAACAGATGCCTAAGATGCATCTAGATGTGTTGGCTTCGCGTCTTGGTAAAGGGGCAGTTGATATCAATAGCCTTTCTGGGCAGTTGATGGCGTGGTCACTCAAGGTACAAGGTTTGCTGTCAAACAGTAAAACTAGCGTTCCTATCTTGGCATTGGCTCTGGAAGGTGACCCGGTTTCACCGCCAATGGATAATCAACTGGTTGCTATTTACAGTGATTACGGAAAAGCGAAGAAAATCAAAGCTAAGTCAATTACACAAGGTTATGAGCAATCCCTCGAATTGGCGATAAAGTGGCTTGAGGATGAATTATTTAGATGACATTTCTCCTAAATTAGTTAAGCATGAAAAGTGTACAAACTAAGTACCTGATACTCAGAGATAATTTATAAAATCCAAATGCGTAGTTTCTACGTATAACAGTCTGAGTAACGTCATTCTTAACATTGAAAATGGAGATTCAATATGTCAGAAGTGACACAACAACCTACGCATTACCGCTTGTTGAATGTTTTAAAGGCGATCGGGCCTTATTTAAGGGAACCGCAATCAGAAGAAGGCCACTATATCTTTGATTGCTTGTCTGTATGTGTGAACGATAAAAAATCACCAGAAGAACGCGAATTTTGGGGCTGGTGGCTGGAATTGGATAAGTCGGAAGAGGGATATTCGGCGAAGTACAATATCGGCAAGTACAACATCGATGGTAACTGGGATTCTTTGCCGTTACCTAAAAAGGCGGTCGCTGAGGTCTCTCGAACTCAAGAAGCCTTCCACAAAAAACTGGTTGATGAACTTCAAAGTAAGTTTGAAATCAGTATCCAATTAGACGAAGAGTCTGTCGAATTCGTCTAATTTTAAAGGTTACTCTTCTATATAAAGCAAAAAGGTGCGATTTCGCACCTTTTCTGCTTGTGAATTCCCCTTTTGATTGCTAAAACATCACCTCTTATTTGTTTTATCCATAAAAGACTTCATGACAACAAATCATCAAAGCGGGACAACAACACAGCGTAAAACTGTCGTTGTTAAACTGGGTACCAGTGTCTTAACTGGTGGAACACTGGCATTAGACCGCGCTCATATGGTTGAGCTGGTTCGTCAATGTGCTGAATTAAAAAAACAAGGCCACTCTGTGGTTATGGTTTCGTCTGGCGCAATTGCAGCAGGACGTGAACACCTTGGTTACCCCGCACTTCCCAACTCAATGGCGAGCAAACAGTTGCTTGCGGCAGTTGGGCAAAGCCAGTTGATTCAAGTTTGGGAGTCTTTGTTTGCTATCTATGGCCTTAAGATTGGCCAGATGCTACTGACTCGTGCTGATCTCGATGATCGCGAGCGTTTTCTTAATGCACGTGACACGATCAACGCACTGGTTGAGCACGATATTATTCCAGTAGTAAACGAAAACGACGCAGTAGCAACCAACGAAATTAAAGTGGGCGACAATGATAACTTGTCGGCCTTAGTGGGTATTTTGTGCGGCGCTGATAAGCTTTTGCTACTAACAGACCAAAAAGGCCTGTTTACGGCTGACCCTCGTAAAGATCCAAATGCTGAGCTCATCAAAGAAGTGAAAACCATTGATGACACGCTGCGTAAGATCGCAGGCGGCAGCGGTACTACGTTAGGTACCGGCGGTATGGCAACAAAACTGCAGGCGGCTGACATTGCTCGTCGCGCAGGCATCGAAGTGATTATTGCTGCGGGCAGTGCTGAAAATGTGGTGTTTGACTCACTGAGTGACAACCCGCAAGGCACACGTTTCTTGCCTTTAGCAGAAGCGCTTGAAAACCGTAAACGCTGGATTTTAGCGGGCCCTGCTTCAGCAGGTGACATCGTGGTTGACGACGGCGCAGTAAACGCAGTCAACACCAAAGGCAGCAGCTTGTTGGCGAAAGGGGTTGTTCGAGTTAAAGGCGAATTTTCTCGTGGTGAAGTTACCCAAGTCACAGACAGCAAAGGCAAAGTAATTGCGCGTGGTATCGCCAGTTATTCAAGCCAAGACCTAGCAAAAATTGCAGGCAAACACAGTAAAGATATTGGCGACATCCTTGGATACGATTATGGGTCAGAAGTCATTCACCGTGACGACCTAGTTGTAATCCAAGAGTAGCTCGTGATGATAAGGCGAATCGCCTTTTTGCATCCAAAGACAGACAGAATTTAGGGAGAGTTAAACGTGGATTTAACTAACATGGGTATCGCAGCAAAAGAAGCTGCTTTCCACCTAGCGACCGCATCAACGGCGCAAAAGAATAAAGCATTGGCGATTATCGCTGATGAGCTAGAAGCAAACGCAGCAACGATTTTAGAAGCGAACGCGAAAGACATCGAATTAGGTCGCGAAGCGGGTTTAACTGACGCACTGCTTGATCGTCTACTTCTTAATGAAGAGCGCTTAACCGGTATCGCTAACGATGTGCGTAACGTGATTAGCCTGAATGACCCAGTTGGCAGCGAGATTGACAGCAAAGTACTGGAAAACGGTATGTCATTGTCTCGCCGCCGCGTGCCGCTTGGTGTGGTTGGTGTTATCTATGAAGCGCGTCCGAACGTAACCATTGATATTGCAGCTCTGTGTCTGAAGACAGGTAACGCAAGCATTCTACGTGGTGGTAAAGAGACGTTCTTCTCGAACATGGAATTGGTTAAAGTTATCCAGTCTGCATTAGAGAAAGCGGAGCTTCCAGCCGCTTCTGTTCAGTACATCGAGAAGCCTGATCGTGAACTCGTTTCTCAACTGCTTAAACTGGATGACTACGTGGATATGATCATTCCTCGTGGCGGTGCTGGCCTGCACAAGATGTGTAAAGAGAACAGTACCATCCCAGTAATCATCGGTGGCTTTGGTATCAGCCATATCTTTGTTGATGAAAGTGCGGACCTTGAAAAGTCGGTAGATGTTGTCGAAAACTCAAAAGTTCAACGCCCGTCAGCGTGTAACTCGTTAGATACACTGCTAGTGCATGAAGCGGTTGCTGAAGCTTTCCTAACTAAGCTGAAACAGCGTTTAGCGGGCAAGGTAACCTTGGTTGCTGATACCAGTGCAAAATCACTGCTAGCGGGTTTTGAAGACCAACGTGATGCGGTTGAAGGCGACTTTGACACTGAATGGCTAAGCTATACGTTAGGCGTGAAAGTAGTCGCGGATGTGGCAGAAGCGATTGACCACATGCGTGTACACAACGCGAGTCACTCAGATGCGATCATGACCAATAGCCTAGAGAGCTCAGAGCGTTTCATTAACTCTGTTGGTTCTGCAGCGGTTTATGTGAATGCATCAACACGTTTTACTGATGGCGCACAGTTTGGTTTAGGCGCTGAAGTCGCCGTGTCTACTCAGAAATTGCATGCTCGCGGTCCTATGGGCTTAGAAGAGCTGACAAGCTACAAATGGGTAGGTAAAGCGAACTATTTAGTCCGCGGTTAACGCTGGTCGTTAATTTTACTCATCAGCTCATTTTTGAAATGGCGATCGAGTAGCAATAATCAATGAATCACCACACAAAAGGGCCTTAATTGGCCCTTTTTCTTTCCTAACGTTTGGCAATTCCGTTACACTGATATTCAATTATTTGGAGGTGATATGCATTGTCCTTTTTGTTCAGAGAACGACACTAAAGTAATCGATTCAAGACTGGTAGCCGATGGCCATCAGGTTCGTCGTCGCCGTCAATGCCTTGCATGTAGTGAACGTTTTACTACGTTCGAATCGGCAGAACTTGTGATGCCTAAGGTCATAAAGTCGAATGGAAACCGCGAACCATTTAATGAAGATAAAATGGTGGGGGGTGTACAGCGCGCCCTAGAAAAACGCCCAGTGAGTGCTGATGCGATTGAACTTGCGATCAGTACGATTAAGTCACAACTCCGTGCAACTGGTGAGCGTGAAGTACCAAGCGAGATGATTGGTAATCTTGTGATGGGCCAATTGAAAGAATTGGATAAAGTGGCGTACATTCGTTTTGCCTCTGTTTACCGCAGCTTTGAAGACATCCGAGAGTTTGGCGAAGAAATCGCTAAATTAGAGGATTAACTCCTCAATCATGTCAAACTTTACTCCCCTAGATTTTCAAATGATGTCGCGTGCTATTCAGTTAGCCAAACGCGGCATTTACACTACTGCACCCAACCCGAATGTGGGTTGTGTCATTGTACAAACCGACGGTCAGATCGTTGGCGAAGGTTTTCATGCCAAAGCTGGCGAGCCTCATGCTGAAGTACATGCCATGCGAATGGCGGGTGATAAGGCAAAAGGTGCGACGGCTTATGTCACGCTAGAGCCTTGTTCTCATTACGGTCGAACGCCACCTTGTGCTGAAGGTTTGATTAAGGCTCAAGTAGCCAAAGTAATTTGCGCCATGCAGGACCCAAACCCAAAAGTCGCAGGTCGTGGTATCAAAATGCTACGCGATGCGGGTATTGAGGTTGAAATCGGTTTACTAGAGCAAGACGCTCTTGACTTGAACCCTGCATTTATCAAGCGTATGCAAACTGGCATGCCATTCGTTCAGTTAAAGATGGCCGCTAGCCTTGATGGGCAAACGGCATTGGAAAATGGTCAAAGCCAGTGGATCACATCGCCAGAAGCGCGTCGTGATGTTCAGAACTACCGAGCAAAATCAGGCGCTGTGTTATCAACGAGCCAGACGGTGATTGAAGACAACGCGTCGTTGAATGTTCGTTGGGCAGAGTTGCCAAGCGGTATCAAAGGTCATTACGCTGAAGACGAGCTGCGTCAGCCGATTCGCGTGATTCTTGATCGTCAAAACCAACTGCGTCCTGAACTCAAGTTATTCCAGACTCCAACATCCGTGTTGAGAGTAGCGGAAGTGTCTGCTGATATTGAAGTCGCAACCACAGATGCAGGTCAGCTCGATTTGCACGATCTGATGCGTCAATTACCTGCCAATCATATCGACCATATTTGGGTCGAAGCGGGCGCGACATTGGCAAAAAGCTTGATTGAAGAACAGCTGGTGGATGAGCTAATCCTCTATTTAGCACCTAAACTTATGGGCAGTGATGGACGAGGTTTGATGGGCGCATTAGGGCTCACTTCAATGTCTGACGTTATTGACCTAGAAATTAAAGATGTTCGACAGGTTGGTGTGGATATTCGTATCGTTGCGAAACCCGTATTTCGAAACTGATAGTAACGAAACTATAATGGGAATAAATACACTCACTACATACATGTCGTTGACAACAAAAAGAGTTTTAAAATGTTTACAGGAATTGTAGAAGCCGTAGGTACATTGAGTGCAATCACTCCCCGCGGAGAAGACATCACCGTAACGGTTAACGTTGGCAAGCTTGATATGGCTGACGTTCAGTTAGGCGACAGTATCGCTACCAATGGTGTGTGTTTGACGGTGGTTGAATTTAACGACCACAGCTACAGTGCAGACCTTTCGCTTGAGACCCTGAAAAAAACGGGTTTTGTCGATTACCAAGCGGGCGATAAAGTTAACCTTGAGAAAGCAATGTTACCAACCACGCGTTTCGGTGGACACATCGTGTCTGGTCACGTTGATGGCGTGGGTGAGATTGTTGAACGTAATCAAGTCGGTCGTGCGATTGAATTCTGGGTAGAAATGCCAGCAGAAATCTCAAAATACGTGGCTCAAAAAGGCTCAGTAACAGTTGATGGCATCAGCCTGACGGTGAACGATTTACGTAAGAACGCATTCAAGCTGACTATCGTCCCTCACACTTCTTCAGAAACCACCATCGACCAATTCAATGTCGGTCGTAAAGTGAATCTAGAAGTTGATGTATTAGTGCGTTACATGGAGCGTTTACTGCAAGGTCAGCAACAAGAGTCTGAGCCTGAATCTCGATTAACGATGGAATTCTTACAGCAGAATGGTTTTGCCTAACCGTTGATACAAAGTACGTAAAGCGAGACTTTGTAAAGCGAAGCAATATCATCAGGTTTAAATAGTGTCGGTTCTAGGAAGCAGAACCATTTCAAAGGATATAGAACAATGCCAATTAGTACTCCTCAAGAAATTATTGAAGACATTCGCCTAGGAAAAATGGTTATCCTGATGGATGATGAAGATCGCGAGAATGAAGGCGATCTGATCATGGCAGCAGAACATGTGACGCCAGAAGCGATTAACTTCATGGCGATGTATGGCCGCGGCTTAATCTGTCTGACGCTAACCAAAGAGCGTTCAAGCCGTATGGGTCTAGCGCCTATGGTTCAAGACAACAATGCACAGTACACCACCAACTTTACGGTTTCGATTGAAGCGGCTGAAGGTGTAACGACGGGTATCTCTGCATCAGACCGTGCAGTGACGGTTCAAGCGGCAGTGGCGAAAGATGCGAAAGCGGCTGACTTAGTTCAACCTGGTCATATCTTCCCACTGACAGCGCAAGATGGCGGTGTTCTAACACGCGCAGGCCACACAGAAGCAGGCTGTGATTTAGCACGTCTAGCAGGCTGTGAGCCAGCATCTGTTATCGTTGAGATCCTAAATGACGACGGCACCATGGCTCGTCGCCCTGACCTTGAAGTGTTTGCAGAAAAGCACGACATCAAGCTAGGCACCATTGCTGACTTGATTGAATACCGCAACAACACAGAAACAACGATTGAACGTGTAGCACAATGCCATTTACCAACTGAATTTGGTGATTTCGAGCTGGTGACTTACCGCGATACGATTGATAACCAGATCCACTACGCGATGCAAAAAGGCGACCTAACTGAAGGTGCTCCTTTGGTACGTGTTCACCTGCATGACACGTTCACCGATCTGCTTCATTCAGACCGTGGTACTGAACGCAGCTGGTCGCTAGATAAAGCGATGAAGCGCATTGGCGACGAAGGCGGTGTGTTGGTTATTCTGGGCAACGAAGAGTCGTCTGATTCTTTGATTCACAAAGTGAAGACATTCGAAGCGCAAGACAAGAACGAGCAGCCAACTATGGCGAAGAAGCAGGGTACCTCGCGTCGTGTTGGTGTCGGTTCTCAGATTCTTCAAGACCTAGGCGTGCACGATATGCGTCTGCTTTCTTCAAGCACTAAGCGTTACCACGCATTGGGTGGTTTTGGTCTTAACGTTGTTGAGTACGTTTGCGAATAAGCCATGCGTTAGCGAGCAGACGTTTCTCCGTTTGTAGCGACATAATTTACCGATGATTTCAGTGGCTCTTTTGGTGATAAATCTAGCCAAAAGAGCAAAGTAGCCAAATTCGACTCAATACGCGTTCAATACACAAACTTGGCTCCTCGCTGTTCCTATATGCTTGGGATCAGCGCTGCATTATCATCTTTACATTGCCGGTGTCTGTTCTTCTAAATTACCATTAGATATTGCTCACAGTTTTGTGCTAGAATCCGGCGATTCTCACTTGATGAAAATAGTTAAAGGAAGGCTTATGAAAGTGATCGAGGGTGGCTTCCCAGCGCCAAATGCAAAAATTGCTATCGTTATTGCTCGTTTCAACAGTTTTATTAACGAAAGTTTACTTTCTGGTGCAATCGATACTTTAAAGCGTCATGGACAAGTAAGCGAAGACAACATCACTGTTGTTCGTTGCCCTGGTGCAGTAGAACTTCCACTTGTAGCGCAGCGCGTTGCAAAAACAGGTAAGTTCGATGCGATTGTATCTCTTGGTACAGTAATTCGTGGCGGTACACCTCACTTTGACTATGTTTGTAGTGAATGTAATAAAGGTTTGGCACAAGTGTCTCTGGAATATTCTCTTCCAGTAGCGTTTGGTGTTCTTACTGTTGATACGATCGATCAAGCTATTGAACGCGCAGGAACCAAGGCTGGTAATAAGGGTGCAGAAGCAGCACTTAGCGCACTTGAGATGATCAACGTTCTTTCTGAAATCGATTCCTAATGGGGGCCAGTGTGAAACCAGCCGCACGTCGTAACGCACGTCAATTTGCTCTACAAGCAATTTATTCTTGGCAAATTACTAAAGAAAATATTGCTACCGTTGAAGAACAGTTCTTATCTGGTGGTAAGTATGATGAAGAAGAGCATCATGCTGCAGAGCCTGCTCTTGCTATGCCAGAAACAGACGTTGCATACTTCCGCGACCTACTAACTGGTGTTGCTCTTAGCCACATGGAACTTGATAGCAAGCTTCGTCCATTCGTATCTCGCCCTATGCAAGATCTGGATCTGATGGAACTAGCGCTTCTACGTTTAGCTATGTACGAGATGACTCGTCGCGAAGATGTACCATACAAAGTGGTTATCAACGAAGCTATCGAGCTTGCAAAAGTATTTGCAGCAGAAGACAGCCATAAGTTTGTTAACGGTGTGCTTGATAAAGCTGCACCGCACGTTCGTAAGAAATAAGACGTTCGTATATTGAATCTAAAGGTCAGCTTTCATGCTGGCCTTTTTTGTAACTAAATTTCTGTAATATCCATGATTACGGCGATTTTTATGAGACTAAAGATAGGGCATGTGATGTCTGGCGAATTTAACCTGATTGAAAAATATTTTGTAAATCGACAACCACAACGTAAAGACGTACTTCTGGCTGCTGGCGATGACTGTGCTTTAGTCAAAGCGCCGGGCAATGTTGAGATAGCGATCAGCACGGACACCTTAGTGGCTGGTACCCATTTCTTAGCGGAAGCGAATCCGGCTTGGGTGGCACACAAGGCGTTGGCTTCCAATATCAGTGACCTTGCTGCAATGGGCGCGACGCCTGCTTGGGTCTCTTTTGCTTTAACCATGCCTGAAGTGGATGAAGCATGGCTTGCTCCCTTCTGTGACTCCTTTTTTAAACTCGCAGACTACTTTGGTATTCAGTTAATTGGTGGTGACACCACCAAAGGCCCACTAAGCCTGACACTGACGGTACAGGGCTTTGTTCCTGAAGGACGAGCGCTGCGCAGAGATGGCGCGAAAGTGGGCGACTGGATTTACGTAACAGGTAACCTAGGTGACAGCAAAGCTGGCCTAGAGGTGTTACTTAACCCAGAGCAGAATAGAGCGAAGCCCTATGCTGCTGAGCTTGAAGAGAGACATTATGTGAGCGCTCCACGAGTGTTAGCGGGTCAGGCGCTTGTGAACCTTGCTTCATCGGCGATTGATATCTCTGATGGCGTTATTGCTGATTTAAAACATATCCTTAAGCGTTCTCAAGTTGGTGCGAGTATTGATGTAAGCACGCTGCCTATCTCTCCAGAGTTACGTCAGTTCGCTCCTGATATCACTTCAGCTCAGCAATATGCGCTGACCAGTGGTGAAGAGTACGAACTGTGCTTTACTGTACCAGAAGAGAATAAAGGGTCGTTGGAAAGTGCTTTGTCACACACTGGTACAAAAGTCACCTGCATTGGCCAGATAAGACCTGTAGAATATTTTGAATTACACAATAATGGTGAACCACTAAGCTGGAACTTAACTGGTTACGATCACTTTAAGGTTAATTGATGACAAACCCACTTTCTCTTATTTCTCTTAAAAACCCTTGGCATTTCTTAGCAACGGGTTTTGGCAGTGGCTTATCGCCTATTATTCCCGGCACAATGGGCACGCTCGCGTCTATTCCGTTGTACTTGTTGTTGGTTCAGTTACCGTTTCCTGCTTACGTAGCTGTGGTGGTGGTAAGCTGCATTATTGGTATTAAGATCTGCCAAGTAACGTCTGATGATATGGGCGTGCATGACCACGGTTCTATTGTTTGGGATGAGTTTGCAGGCTTTTGGATCACCATGAGCTTAGTGCCTATGCTGAATATTCCTGTCGATGACTGGAAATGGCTGTTGACTGGTTTTGTGCTTTTCCGCTTCTTTGACATGGTAAAACCATGGCCGATTGGTTGGTTAGATGCGCGAATTCACGGCGGCTTAGGTATCATGATTGACGATATTGTAGCGGGTATTATGGCGGCTATTTCGTTGTATGCCGTGGCACATTTCGCAGGTTGGTTAGTGTGAGTTAACTGAAGGGCTAAGGTTTCGCAGTCGATACACCAAACTAATTATCGGATACTAAAAAGGTTGACCCTAGGGCCAACCTTTTTTGTTTTGTCGCTTATGCTGTTTGCTTGTGAAAGCTATTTGGCAAGGTAGTCTGAGATAGACTTCTCAATACCTTTCGCATCTAAGCCAAGCTCTTCATGCAGCTCACCTTGAGTACCTTGAGCAATAAACTTGTCAGGTAGGCCAAGGTTTAAAACAGGCATCAGTAGTTTTTCTTGCATCAAGAACTCAATCACACCCGCGCCCGCACCACCTGCAATCGCGTTTTCTTCGATAGTCACTAGTACATCGTGGTCAGCAGCAAGTTGTTTGATCAGAGCTTCATCGAGTGGTTTCACAAAACGCATATCTGCAACTGTAGCATCGATGGCGTCAGCGGCTTGAAGTGCACTCTCAAGGAAAGTACCAAAGCTTAAGATAGCGACTTTCGAGCCATCTTTTGCTTTTTCGCTTTCGCGAACGATACGACCTTTACCAATCTCAAGCGCGGTAAATTCATTTTGAATCTCAGTGCCCATACCATTACCGCGAGGGTAACGAACGGCACTTGGACCTGTGTGCTGGTGGCCGGTGTAAAGCATTTGGCGACATTCGTTCTCGTCGCTTGGCGCCATGATCACCATGTTTGGAATACAACGCATAAAGCTTAAGTCGAACGCACCTTGGTGTGTTTGACCATCAGCGCCGACAAGGCCAGCACGGTCGATAGCGAACATGACCGGTAAGTCCATGATAGCCACATCGTGGATCAGTTGATCGTAGCCACGTTGTAGGAACGTCGAGTAGATAGCGACAATCGGTTTGTCACCTGCAATCGCCATACCCGTTGCTAGCGTCACAGCATGCTGCTCAGCAATCGCTACATCGAAGTATTGTTCTGGGTACTCTTTCGAGAAACGCACCATGCCAGAGCCTTCACGCATTGCAGGCGTGATCGCCATCAGCTTAGGATCTTGCGCGGCCATATCACACAGGAAGTCGCCAAAAATCTTAGAGAAAGTTGGTTTAGAGCTAGTGCTCTTAGGCAGACTTGAGTGTGCTGGATCGAATTTCGGTACGCCGTGGTAACCGATTGGATCTTTCTCAGCTGGCTCGTAGCCTTTGCCTTTCTTAGTCATGATGTGCAGGAACTGAGGGCCTTTAAGGTCTCTCATGTTCTTAAGCGTTTTAATCAGCTCATTGACATCGTGACCATCAATTGGGCCAATGTAGTTAAAGCCTAACTCTTCGAACATGGTGCCAGGGACAACCATGCCTTTTAGATGTTCTTCTGTACGACGAACCAGCTCTTTAATCGGCGGAACGCCTGATAGCACTTTCTTGCCGCCCTCACGAATTGACGTGTAAAGACTGCCAGAAAGAACTTGAGCTAGGTGGTTGTTTAGCGCACCTACGTTTTCAGAGATCGACATCTCGTTATCGTTCAGGATAACCAGCATGTCATTGTGAATATCGCCCGCGTGGTTCATAGCTTCAAATGCCATACCCGCAGTAATCGCGCCATCACCAATCACACTCACGACTTTACGGTTCTTGCCTTCTTTCTTCGCACTGATAGCCATACCAAGTGCAGCACTGATCGACGTTGAAGAGTGACCAACAGAAAGGGTGTCGTATTCGCTCTCTTGACGCCATGGGAATGGGTGCAGTCCATCTTTTTGACGGATAGTTGACAAGCGGTCGCGACGACCAGTAAGAATTTTGTGCGGGTATGCTTGATGGCCAACATCCCAAACCAACTGGTCAAAAGGCGTGTTGTACACATAGTGCAGAGCAACTGTCAGCTCTACTGTACCTAAGCCTGACGCTAAGTGACCACTTGACTGGCTCACTGAGTTAAGAAGATAGGTACGTAATTCATCACAAAGCTGTGTCAGCGTCTCTTTTGGAAGTAGACGCAAATCCTCTGGCTTATCAGCCAAAGCAAGAGTTGGGTACTTTGATATATCAAGAGTCATAGGTAATGCGCGCTTATTGTCTTAGTTCTTGCGCTCGATGACGTATCGGGCGAACTCTTCGAGTAACTGGGTATTGTATGGGATTGCAGCCAAAGCTTGAAGCGCTTCCTGTAGCAGAGTTTGCGCTTTTTCTTGAGCGCCCTCTAAACCTAGCAAAGAAGGGTAGGTGCTTTTGTTCAATTCTTGGTCAGAACCCTGTGGCTTACCCAAAGTTTCAGTATCGCCAGTGATATCTAAAATATCATCTTGAACCTGGAATGCTAATCCAATGGCATCGGCGTACTTGTCTAATTGAGGCATCACTTCAAACGCTTTTTCACCAGCAGCAAGCGCACCTAAACGAATCGCACATTTCATTAGCGCGCCCGTTTTATTGCGGTGAACTTCTTCTAACTCTTCTAGCGTGACAGAGCGGTTTTCAGCTTCAATATCAAGTGCTTGTCCAATGCACATACCTTGTGCACCAGAGGCTTCAGCTAGGCGTTGAATCATTCGAACGCGATTGCTTTCACCGTCAGCACTTAATGTACCTTCCGCAAGTATAGTAAACGCGAGAGTTTGTAGTGCATCGCCAGTTAAAATTGCCGTTGCTTCATCGTATTTGATGTGACAAGTCTGATGGCCACGACGCAGTTCATCGTCGTCCATTGCTGGAAGGTCGTCGTGAATCAGAGAATAGGCATGAATACATTCGATTGCAGATGCTGGAGTGTCGAGTTCTTCAGCGGTGCAGCCGAGCATTTCCCCTGTAATGTAGACAAGAAATGGACGCGCGCGTTTACCGCCTAAAAGTAACCCATAACGCATCGCGTTGATCAGGTTCTGATTTTGGTGTGGCAGGCGATCAAGCCAAAGATTCAGTTGCTCGTTATTACGTGCTTGATAAGACAATAAAGTCTCGATCATAGGGGATCTCATACAATTCGTTATTCTGGTTGTGGGTTAAAGTCACTAAGTTCTGCGTTTTCATCATTTTGCAGTAGGATGCTAACACGCTGTTCAGCATCGTTTAGTTTGCTTTGACCGGCACGAGCGAGGGAGATGCCTCGTTCGAACTTTTTCAGCGCATCATCTAAAGCTAGATCACCATTTTCTAGTTGATCAACCAAGCCATCAAGCTCTTCGATTGCTGCTTCAAAGCTCATATTTTCAGGTTTCTTAGTAGCCATAATAAATCTGCGTTTGGAAAGATGAACGAACGTTACCCTAGGCCGCTGAGATGGTCAAATGTAACCAAGAAATTTTGCTAGAAAGTTCGTTTTTAAGGGGCTTGAACGCACTTTGCTTGAATAACCTTAGTTTTATCGAGTTTATGCGCTACGTATAAGAGCAAAGTAAGCCAATAGTTGGGATTCAAAAACGAAAAGTGTGATACTTAGGCCAAGAATTTACTAAAAGATCTTATAGTCTTGCCGATACAAAGATTATCGTCGACATAGAGCTACAAAAAAGCATGAGGAGTGCTCAGTGGATTTAGCAACCCTAATAGGTTTGATTGGTGGATTTGCCTTTGTAATTATGGCAATGATCCTAGGTGGAAGCCTCGGGATGTTCTATGACACGACATCCATTTTGATCGTAGTTGGTGGCTCAACTTTTGTTGTTCTAATGAAGTTCACCATGGGACAGTTCTTTGGCGCGACTAAAATCGCAGGCAAAGCTTTTATGTTTAAAGCGGATGAGCCTGAAGATCTTATTGCGAAAGTTGTAGAGATGGCTGATGCGGCTCGTAAAGGTGGTTTCTTAGCACTGGAAGAGATGGAAATTAACAACAGTTTCATGCAAAAGGGCATCGACCTATTGGTAGATGGCCATGACGGTGATGTGGTACGCGCTGCACTGCAAAAAGACATCGCATTAACCACAGAACGTCACGAACAGGGGGCGAAAGTGTTCTCTGCATTCGGTGATGTTGCCCCTGCGATGGGCATGATTGGTACCTTGGTTGGTTTGGTTGCCATGCTTTCAAACATGGATGATCCAAAAGCGATCGGCCCTGCGATGGCGGTAGCACTTTTGACCACCCTGTACGGTGCGATTCTTTCGAACATGGTGTTCTTCCCTATTGCTGACAAGCTTGCGCTGCGTCGTGACCAAGAGACACTCAACCGTCGTTTGGTTATGGATGGCGTACTCGCGATTCAAGATGGTCAGAACCCACGAGTAATCGATGGTTACCTGAAGAGCTACCTAAACGAAGGTAAGCGTACGATTGATGGTGAACCTGCGTAAGAGGAGTTGAAGATGGATGAAGAAAATCCATGTAAATGTCCTCCTCCGGGGTTGCCTCAATGGATGGGGACATTTGCTGACTTGATGTCACTGCTGATGTGTTTCTTCGTATTGCTGCTCTCATTCTCTGAGATGGACGTACTGAAGTTCAAACAGATCGCTGGCTCGATGAAATTCGCGTTTGGTGTACAAAACCGCTTGGAAGTTAAAGACATTCCTAAAGGCACCAGCATCATTGCACAAGAGTTCCGCCCTGGTCGCCCAGAGCCGACACCGATTGATGTGATCATGCAGCAGACGATTGATATTACGCAGCAAACGCTTGAGTTTCATGAAGGTGAATCTGAGCGTGCTGGCGGTACCATGCGTGACCAAGGCAAGATGACCGGAGGCAAGTCGCCAGAAGTCTCGACTCACGACAATCAAAACTCTGAGTCAGACCAACAGCAACAACAAGCTGAAGCTCAATCGCAAGAGATGGAAATCTTGATGGAAAGCATCAAGAAGGCGTTGGAGCGAGAGATAGACCAAGGCGCGATTGAAGTTGAAAATCTTGGCCAGCAGATTGTGATTCGAATTCGTGAGAAGGGTGCATTCCCATCGGGTTCTGCTTTCCTACAGCCTAAGTTCCGACCTTTGGTGAGACAGGTTGCTGAGTTGGTGAAAGATGTTCCGGGTATCGTTCGAATCTCAGGACACACCGATAATCAACGTCTTGATTCCGAGCTCTATCGCTCTAATTGGGACTTGTCATCACAGCGAGCGGTGTCTGTTGCTCAAGAGATGGAAAAGGTGCGTGGTTTCTCTCATCAACGCTTGAGAGTACGCGGCATGGCGGATACCGAGCCAGTAGAGCCAAACGATACTGAATGGCAACGTAGCCTTAACCGCCGCGTTGAAATCAGCATCATGCAAGGTGAGCCGCTTTACAGTGACGAAGTGCCTGTTATTAATGAATAGCCTATACGTGCTCACGCGGTAGCATCCAGATAGCATCGAAAGCCCAACCTTATAATGAGGTTGGGCTTTTTGTTTGCTGGTCTTCAATGGTTCTCTGCGGTATTTATGTCGTTTCGAAACCTGCTACTGTTAATAACAAGCGGTTTAATGATGGTGTTACAGCAAGCACTCTTTTCCTTGCTTCACTTTCTCATGTATAATTCGCGCCCTTAGATTTAGATATGATCTATTCTTGCTTCAAGTGCTGTGTAAATTCTCTAATTTACTTGGCGATGAGCGTTTTCAAAATTTTGAACATTAATGTTGTGAAAGTACTATGAAATTTATTGTTAAGCCCCATCCGGAAATTTTTGTAAAAAGTGAATCGGTGCGTAAGCGCTTCACAAGGATTCTAGAGTGCAACATTCGTAACGTTATTCAACGTCGCTGTGAAAGTGTTGCGGTATTCAACCGTCGCGATCATATTGAAGTGACGTCTGAGAGTGACCAGTACTACGCAGAAGTGTTAGAGGCTCTGACTCACACTCCAGGTATTCACCACTCTCTTGAAGTTCAACAGTCTGAGTTCAAAGATTTGCACGATATTTACGAGCAAGTACTAGAACGCAGCCGTGCTGACATTGAAGGCAAGACTTTCTCTGTACGTGCTAAGCGTCGTGGTAAGCATGACTTTACCTCTATTGAACTTGAGCGCTACGTAGGCGGCGGTCTAAACCAAGCAGTTGAGTCAGCGAAAGTTCGACTTAAGAACCCTGATGTAACCGTTAAGGTTGAAGTGGCTAACGACAAGCTAAACCAAGTTCTAGCTCGCCACAAAGGCCTAGGTGGTTTCCCTCTTGGTACTCAAGAAGATCTACTGAGCTTGATCTCTGGCGGTTTTGATTCTGGTGTTTCAAGCTACCTGCACATCAAACGTGGCTCTAAGGTTCACTACTGTTTCTTCAACCTTGGTGGCCCAGCGCACGAGATTGGCGTTAAGCAAGTAGCTCACTACCTATGGAATAAATACGGCTCATCTGCAAAGGTGAAGTTCATTTCTGTAGACTTCGAACCAGTAGTTGCTGAAATTCTTGAGAACGTAGAAGACGGCCAAATGGGCGTTGTTCTTAAGCGTATGTTCATGCGCGCTGGTGGTATGGTTGCAGAGCGCTTCGGTATTGAAGCTCTAGTAACAGGTGAAGCACTTGGTCAGGTTTCTAGCCAAACGCTAACTAACCTTCGCCACATCGACAACGTGACAGATACTTTGATTCTTCGTCCGCTTATCAACTGGGATAAAGAAGACATCATTGACCTTTCTCGTATCATCGGTACTGAAGACTTCGCTAAAGTAATGCCTGAGTACTGTGGTGTTATCTCTAAGAAGCCAACAGTGAAAGCGAAGAAAGGCAAACTAGAAGCAGAAGAAGCTAAGTTTAACTTTGAAGTACTGGATCAAGTGATCGAGAACGCTCGTGTTATGGATATCCGTGACATCGAGAAAGAGAGCCAAGAGCAAGCGCCTGAAGTTGAACAAGTTCAAGCTGTTGCTGAGCACGCTATCGTTCTTGATATCCGTAGCCCAGAAGAAGAAGACGAAAGCCCACTAGAGATCGAGGGTGTTGAAATTAAACACATCCCATTCTTCAAGCTTTCGACTCAGTTTGGCGACCTAGACCAAGCGAAAGAGTACTTGCTGTACTGTGACCGTGGTGTAATGAGCCGTCTACAGGCACTTTACCTACAAGAGCAAGGCTTCCATAACGTTAAGGTTTACCGCCCGTAGTGGTGTATTGACCAACCGTTAATCATTTTGCAAAGCCGCTTACTGAAAAGTAAGCGGCTTTTTTATTTTCTCTTGTGAATGATTTACAGTAGTCAGACAGAGGCGCGAGTTTGGGCGTGCTATCGTCATGCTCAGCTTTGAAATTTTTGATTGATAGAAATAGTGAGTTCTAAACGGGTTTATAAGTACCGAAGAAGTGTGAGTATCTTGAAGTATTCTGTTACTTTTTAGTGCAACTCAATGGTGCTATTTGTATGTGTTCAGTTGATTATTTGAGTGGGTGTCTGATTCTGTGATTGGCGATGAAAAATAATAAAGATTAATTAGCACAGCTATTGATAAACTTGTTGTTACATTTCTTTGCACATAAAAAAACACCGCCCATAAGGCGGTGTAAACAAATTTGACAGACAGGTCAAAATAAATACAGGAAGTACATGCCTCGTTTCAGTATAAACTGCAACAAAACATTTGGTAGAACTCTACCCAACTCGAAAAGAACGAGTTTGCAAACACAACATCGCAGGAGCTAAGCCAATTGATTCTAGAGAGAATCAAGCCGTTCAGGCTAGCTGCTGCGGGATGAAATATAGAATTTCTCTGGCCGCTAGGCAATGGACAAATTATAATGTTTCAGATAAAAAAAACTAATGCTTATTTAGAGAGTAACTATGTCTCGTCGATTACCCCCATTAAACTCGCTAAGAGTGTTTGAAGCAGCAGCTAGACACTTGAGTTTTACGCGTGCCGCAGAAGAGTTGTTTGTTACTCAAGCGGCGGTCAGCCATCAGATCAAAGCGCTTGAAGAATTCTTATCTTTGAAGCTGTTTCGCCGAAGAAACCGCTCTTTGCTGCTGACTGAAGAAGGCCAAAGCTACTTCTTGGATATCAAAGATATTTTCACATCACTGGCAGAAGCGACAGACAAAGTGCTTGAGCGAAGTGAGAAGGGCGCATTGACCATCAGTTTACCACCGAGTTTTGCTATTCAATGGTTGGTACCAAGGCTCGCTGACTTTAATCAGCAAGAGCCTGATATTGATGTAAGAATCAAAGCCGTTGATATGGATGAAGGCTCGCTAACCGATGATGTAGACGTGGCTATTTACTATGGCCGAGGTAATTGGTCTGGGCTCAGAGCCGATAAGCTTTACCAAGAATACTTGATCCCTCTTTGCTCACCTTCCGTGTTGCTAGGAGTAAAACCATTAGAATCTCTCAGTGATTTAGCATGCCATACGCTATTGCATGATACTTCTCGAAAGGATTGGAAACAGTTCGCTAAGCAAAATGGTATCGATGGGGTAAACGTTAATCACGGTCCTATCTTCAGTCACTCAACCATGGTGTTGCAGGCAGCGGCTCACGGACAGGGCATTGCTCTGGGTAACAACGTATTGGCGCAGCCTGAAATCGAAGCAGGTCGTTTGATTGCACCTTTTGATGAAGTGTTGGTGAGTAAGAACGCCTTCTATGTGGTTTGTCATGAGAAACAAGCCGACATGGGTCGTATTGCTACCTTCCGTGATTGGATGCTAGCGAAAGCGCAAAGTGAACAAGAGGACTTACTCGATGAATAACGTCATCATTGATGGTGAAGACAATCCGATCACCTTTATCTTTGCCCATGGCGCTGGCGCAGGCATGGATCATGAGTTCATGCAGTTGGTAGCCAAAGGGTTAGCCTTTAAAGGGATACGAGTGATTCGTTTCAACTTCCCTTACATGATCAAACGTGCTGAAGATGGTAAGCGTCGTCCACCTGACAGAGCACCTAAGCTACTTGAAGCCTACCAAGAGATTATTGAGCAGGTTGATGCCGATAAGCTTGTGATTGGTGGTAAGTCGATGGGAGGGCGTATGGCGAGCCATTTGTCTGAAGTTGATAAGGTGGCCGCAATGGCATGTTTAGGCTTTCCTTTCCATCCTCCAGGTAAACCCGAGAAATACAAAGGTGAGCATCTGGCTGAGTTAGCAAAGCCATGCCTCATTTTACAAGGTGAGCGCGATACCTTTGGTAAGCGTGAAGAGTTTGCTGATTTTGATCTGTCTGATTCTATTCGTGTTGAATTTATTCCCGATGGCGACCACAGCTTTAAGCCGCGTAAGAGTTCTGGTTACACCGAACAGCAGAATATTGCTTTAACCGTTGAGAAGTTATCGGCGTTTATCAAAGAGGTGCTCAATGAGAAGTAAGTATTTACTCTCGTTTGCTGGCATCTCTGGCGCGATTGCTGTGATGCTTGGCGCCTTTGCAGCTCACGGTTTGAAAGCTATTTTACCTGAGTATCTGCTAGGTGTGTTTGAGACTGGTGTTCAGTACCAGTTTATCCATACTCTGGCGATATTGGCGTGTGGTGCTCTGCTTCAGATGAAACTTGGCGCTAAATCACAAAAATATTTTTTCATTGCGGCAATTTGCTTTATCATCGGCATCCTTTGTTTTAGTGGCAGCCTTTATGGCTTGGCACTGACAGGAATAAAATGGTTTGGCCCTATCACTCCGTTTGGTGGTCTACTATTTATCATTGGTTGGGGAGTCTTCTCCTTCGCTGCTTTGAATATAAAAGAGGTAACTCAGTGAAACACGTACTACTTTATTGTCGCTCTGGTTTTGAAAAAGAATGTGCTGGCGAAATTCAAGACAAGGCAACACAACTGGAAGTGTTTGGTTTTCCTCGCCTAAAGAACAATACAGGTTTTGTATTGTTTGAATGTTACCAAGCAGGTGAAGCGGATAAGTTGATCAAAGAGATCGATTTCCAATCACTGATCTTTGCTCGTCAAATGCTAGCAGTGGCTGTTGAAATTAAAGACCTGCCAACCGATGACCGTATTTCTCCAATTCTTGAGGCACTTTCTGAGAAAGAAGGTTTCCCTCGTTGTGGTGATATCCGTATTGAAACGCCAGACACTAACGAAGCAAAAGAGCTTTTGAAGTTCTGTCGTAAGTTTACTGTGCCGATGCGTCAAGCTATGCGTGGTAAAGGCCTGATGACTGCGAAAGATAACGCTAAGAAGCCTGTGCTTCATTTATGCTTCATCGCTCCGGGTCACTGTTTTGTTGGTTACTCTTACCCAACGAACAATTCACAGTTCTTTATGGGTATCCCTCGTCTGAAATTCCCATCAGATGCGCCAAGCCGTTCTACATTGAAGCTAGAAGAAGCATTCCACGTATTCATCCCTCGTGATGAGTGGGACGAGCGTCTGGCTCCAGGTATGTGGGGTGTTGATTTAGGTGCGTGTCCAGGTGGTTGGACTTACCAATTGGTTAAGCGCTCGATGTTCGTTCACTGTGTTGATAACGGCATGATGGCAGACAGCCTAATGGAAACGGGTCAAATTAAGCACCACATGGTGGATGGCTTTAAGTTTGAACCAGACCGTAAGAACGTAACTTGGATTATCTGTGACATGGTTGAGAAGCCAGCTCGTGTTGCACACCTTATGGGTGAGTGGATCATCAAAGGCTGGGCGAAAGAAGCACTGTTCAACCTTAAACTGCCTATGAAAGGCCGTTACGATGAAGTACTGCAAGATATCGAGAACCTAAAAGTGTTCCTTATTGAGAACAAAGTGAAGTTCAAGATGCAGGCTAAGCACCTTTACCACGATCGCGAAGAGATCACGGTCCACATTCAGGCGCTTTCAAACATCTCACCGCACTAATATTTACGTTAGTGTGTCAGTGATAAAAAATGCTCCTTTAAGGGGCATTTTTTGTATCTGCAGTTTAGCAAACTCTGGGTTGAATCTATGGCTATATGTCGCCACAAATCCCATTCATTAATCAGGTATTGGTGTTGTTATTATCAATACAACTGACATGAACATCGCTAAATATCCTACATTAGCCGTTATCTGAGATGAAAAAAGCCGTAAGTGAACGAGACTTACGGCTACCTAATTCAGGGGTGATTCGAACAAGGCTTTATTCAATAATTCAGCAGCAAAACGAAGTAAGTTTTACAGCCAGAACATGTTAATCAAATTCTATTTTATTAAAAGTAAGTGAATGTAAGTAAAGAATGTAAATGATAAGAATTATCATTCAGATTATGTAATATTCACACCTCCTCACTCGAACTTATAAAATATAAAAATAGAATATGAAACTTAAAGCACTATCAGTGGCCGTAACGGTTGCCTTAACTTCATTTACAGCACTTGCTGCCGACGAACAAGAAACCGTAGTGGTTATCGGTTCCGCTCTTGATCAACTTGTTCAGACTGAAATCAACTCAGACACCCTTGAAAAGAAACAAGCATCAGACATCAAGGATGTTTTGAACACCATGCCGAGTGTGACGGTAGACGGAAATGCACGTTACTCTCGTAAAGTCTATGTACGTGGTATGGAAGATAAATTTGCCGTTGTGACGATTGATGGCGCTCGTCAAGAAGGGCAGCTATTCCATCACTCGGGCGATCAGGCGATTGACCCTGCGATGCTTAAGCGTGCTGAAATTGAACTGGGTGGTAACTCAGCGCTTTCGGGTTCGGGCGCGATCAACGGCTCATTTAGCTACGAAACCAAAGACCCAAGCGATTTGCTTAAACCGGGTGAAAGTGTTGGTGCTCGAGTAAAAACAAGTTACCAAACGGCTTACGAGCGTTTCGCAACCAACGTTGCTGTGTACGCAAAAGTGAACGACAAGCTGCAGTTCATGGGCATTGCAAATTACTCAGAAGATGGCGACCTGCATATTCCTGATCAGGAAGCGGTAACGTCTAAGCAAGGCGAGCTTAAGTCTGGTTTGGCTAAGGTTGTCTTCATCCCGAATGATGCCAATGAGTTTAAATTGACCTTCAACCGTTACAACGATGGTGGTAAGCGTCAGCTGTCTGGTGAGAAGGCGGGTGCACTGTATGCTGATGATGAACACAACTACCACTCGCTAAACCGCGATACAGTAACTTTGCAACATGAGTACGATGCGGGCAGTGATTTGGTACATCTGAAAACCAATGTTTACTACAACCGCCAGTACATGGAGCGCGATGCGCTTGTTGATACGGCGTGGGACAAAGACGCGAACGGCAACTGGATCAAAGATGGCACGATTGCTATCCCAGACCGTGAATACAACGTGACGACCATCGGTGGTGATATTCGTAACATCTCTTGGGTTGGTCAGCATGAATTGACCTACGGTCTAGATGGTTACAAGGCTGAACAATGGATTGATGCTGGCGATGGTGTGTACCAAAGTGGTTCGCAACAAGGTCAAACTAAGAAGTACGGCATGGACGGCGGCACTGTGACTGCTTACGGTCTTTACGTACAAGACATGTACGAGTTCAGCGATTTCCGCTTAACGAGCGGTTTGCGTTACGACGTTCATAAACTTGGTGGTGTTTACGATGGTGATTTTGATCAGCTGTCTCCAAAGTTCAAGGGTGAATACCAAACCACGGATAACCTAAAACTTCGTGTGGGCTATGGTCGTCTGTTTAAAGGTGCATCATTGCCAGAAGCGTTGACGATGAAAGCTGCACCTGATGTTAACCAGTCTGATACCAAAGCGATGACGGGTAACAACTACGAAGCGGGTTTTGATTACGAGCTGACACGTCTGCTTGCTGCTGATTACGCTATCCTAGGTTTTACGGCTTACACCTACAATCTTGATAACCAGATGCACCCAACTAAGAACAACTCAACATTAGCAAACCAATATGATGTTGAAGTGTGGGGTGTTGAAACCGTATTGAGCTATGAGCTAGATGCGTTAAGTGTTTACGCTAACCACTCATACTCTGATGGTGACCAGAAAGACCTAGAGAATGGCAAAACGAGCCATATGAGTAAAACAGGTATTCACAACTTCAAAGCGGGCTTTAACTACAGCCTAAACAGTGAGTTTGTGTTTGGTTGGGATTCACGCTTTGTACCGGGTAATGACTACATGGACGAAGATGGTGAACAGGTTAAACGTGCTGGTTTCGCAACGCATAACATTTGGGCGGCTTACACTCCAACGTTTGCTAAAGATCTAGAAGTGAACCTTGGTGTCGACAACCTGCTTGATAAGAAGTACGCAGAGCATACTGGTTTTGGTATTTCTTGGGGCTCAGATAAGTACACCAGCTACGAAGCGGGTCGTAACTTCAAAGCGTCTATCGCTTATAACTTCTAGTCATCCGACTGAATCCGCTTAGGCGGCAGCCGTAAATAACAAAAAGCCTTAGTGTGAACTAAGGCTTTTCTGCTTCAGAAGCTTTGTATATAGAGAGTAGGGATCTAAGCGTTTGCTTCGTAGCGAATATCTTGCAGATTGAACCCTAAATCAATATCGGTTTTGAGTGCCGATACTTGCTTACATACACGAGCGGATTCGATGTGTTCGTCGAACTTCTTACGATATTTTTTCGGTAGATCTTCTGCTTGATAGGCCGCTTCGATATCTGGGTAAGTGGTTAATATCTCTTTGGCTGCTTTTGGCCCGATACCTGGGATTCCCGGTACTTGGCTAGAGCTTACGCCTGTTAATCCCCAGTAATCTGCCAGTTGTTCAGGTTTAACGCCAAACTCAGCTTCAATAAAGGGTTTATCTAACCAGCGGTGCTGGAAGTAATCTCGGATCTGCAGAGTGGGTGATAGCAGCTGGCAATACCCTTTGTCTGTCGAGATGATGGTGACGGTTTCTCCGTGATCGGCCACTTTCTTAGCGAGTGTCGCGACGAGATCATCCGCTTCATCGCCATCAGACAGCAGTGAATCAATGCCTAACTCCCACCAAGCTTGTTGAATAGCATCAAGGCCTTTCATCAATGGTTCTGGCATCGGTTTACGATTCTGCTTATAAGCAGGAAGCACATCTGCGCGCCAGCCACGGTCTTGTAAATGGTGATCAAATACCGCGATGATGTGGGTAGGCTTTGATTCATTCAGAATCTTATTGAGAGTGCGAGTTGTGGTGGTGATGGTTCTTGCTATATCGGTTGGATCCGGCTGAACAGAGTGCACGCGTCGGATGAGGTTTAAGGCATCGATAATAACAAGATGGATAGACATAAGTTTCCACTAAATAGGCAATAAAAAAGGGGCTGCTAGCCCCTTATAGTAACGTATCACTTGGTGAGTTGAAACGTTAGCGACGTAAACGTCATAACCTGATTAACTTTATGTCTGCCAATTGGTTATCACTCACTTAGTTACTCGTTAATGAGTGTGCCTAATCGCTTGGTGCGATTTTATAGCAAGGCACGTAATCAGAGCCGCCCGGTAACTTCATTCGATGTTGCTCAACAAAATCGTTTAGCAGTTGGTCCATCTTGGTCATTAGCTCTTTGTCGCCATCAATTAGGAATGGGCCGTGCTTCTCGATCTCGAGAATACCCTCTGCTTTGACGTTACCCGCCACAATGCCAGAAAACGCTTTACGTAAA
The DNA here is from genome assembly GCF_041472995.1 of Vibrio sp. 10N.261.46.A3. Lineage (NCBI taxonomy): Bacteria > Pseudomonadati > Pseudomonadota > Gammaproteobacteria > Vibrionales > Vibrionaceae > Vibrio > Vibrio sp. 10N.261.46.A3. The sequence continues at coordinate 75,320 of NZ_JBFRRH010000027.1, forward strand.
TTAGCCGCTAGGCTTTCTGTTTTTTGGTCCATATGAAGATCAAGTGCCGCCATAGACTCGTGTGTTGGGTCGAATGGCAGTTGGAACTCAGGCTCAATATGCAGTGACCAGTTGTAGCTGTAGGCATCACCGGTCTCTTTACGGTGAGAACGCACATCTGGCATCGCTTGTTTCATGATTTTCGCAGCGCGTGCTGGGTCATCAATCACGATTTCATAATGTTTCTGCGCATCAGGCCCTAGAGTTTCACCAATGAACTTATCGATTGAGCGGAAGTAAGCTTCGCTCTCTTTCGAGCCAGTTAGGACAATCGGCATTGGCTGTTCGGCGTTATTCGGGTGCATCATGATCCCTAAGATGTACAGCAGCTCTTCGGCCGTGCCGGGGCCGCCTGGGAAAATGATGATGCCATGTGCCATACGAACAAACGCCTCAAGACGCTTCTCAATATCTGGCATGATCACCAGTTCGTTCACGATTGGGTTTGGTGGCTCAGCCGCAATGATCGAAGGCTCGGTAAGCCCCAGATAACGATGATCGGTGTAACGCTGCTTCGCGTGACCAATGGCAGCCCCTTTCATTGGGCCTTCCATAGCACCCGGTCCACAACCGGTACAGATATTCAGTTCACGCAGGCCGAGCTCATTACCGACTTCACGAGTGTACTGGTACTCGCTAGCATTAATAGAATGACCACCCCAGCATACAATCAGGTTAGGCTCGATGCCCGGCGTCAGCGCACCTGCATTTCTCAAAATACCAAACACAAGGTTGGTAATGTGAGTGGCATTAGTCAGGTTGAGTCGTTGGTTATCGGCTAAATGCATGTTGACGTAAACAATGTCACGCAACACTGAGAATAGGTGCTCTTGAATACCCTTGATGATTTCACCATCGACAAAGGCATGCTCTGGTGGGTTGCTCAGTTCGAGCTTAATACCACGCTCACGGCGAACGACTTCGACATCGAACGACAGATATTTGTCGAGCAACTCTTTGGAGTTGTCGGTGTGGCTACCCGAGTTCAGGACCGCTAACGTACAGTTACGATACAGTTGGTACAGATCACTAGACGCGGTTTTCTTAAGACGCTCAACCTCAAGTTGAGAGAGTAAATCCATGCTACCGGCAGGGCTGATATGAGTGATCATAGTGCCTCCTTGTTGAAAAGAGCAGGGGACGTTGAAGTGACCCTCTGGCTCGAGAGTGAGAAGCAAACGTTGAAAGTGTTTGGTTAAAGGTGGGAGAGAGTTAACCAGACGAAACGGATACGACAGCGTTGCTTGCCAAGAATGCTTGTTAAGCGAATGTTAATCATTAGCTTAGCAAACATTGAGGGAAATGGTATGTGATAAGTATTTGAAAAAATGAAATAAATTAAATCTAGGGCTGGCCTAGTGCCAAACAAGTTGGTTGTTACCGCGTTGTTTTGCTTTATTTAGCGTTGTATTGAGTCGTTCTAACACTTCTTCCGGTGTATCTGACTCTTTAAACTGAGTACTTGCCGCACATAAAGTGATCGTGATTTGTTGGTCACGGAACTTAAAGGGTAAGCGGCTTACTTGAGTTTGAATATTTTGAATCACCTGATGGCAATATTCATCGGTTTGCTCTGGTAGTAATAAGACAAACTCTTCACCTGAAAAACGAGCCACAGTATCGGTGGTGCCTGCTTCTTTGGTGATGGTTCTTGCGATGATCTTGAGTGCTTTGTCGCCCGCGGTGTAACCAAAGCTATCGTTAATTGCTTTGAAGTTGTCGATGTCGAGCAAGACTACGCGTAGCGAATGTTGCGCGCGGATCCAGCGGCGATACTCAAGCTCTAAGCGATCTGTAAAAGCAGTGCGATTGTAAACCTTAGTTAGAGGGTCAAGCAGCATACGCTGAGCCTGATCTTCCAAGCGCTTACGGTAATCTTGCGTCACTTCATACAGTGAATCTAACTGAGTCTTTCCGTAACTCATTCTCTCTATCAGAGCTTGTTCTTTCTGCTCCGCGTGGTTCAGCCTTTCCGAAAGAGAGGCGATTTCACTGAGTAGCGGATTAATCGACAGCTTTAAACTATCAATGTCCTTCGCTTTATCTACCGAGTTTTGGCTTCTAGTGACAAGTTCATTTAACTCAGAGTTCAGACCTTGGCGGTGCTCAAAGTAGCTCTGGCTCTGGTCGGCATTTTGGTCTGCCGTTTTGATGCTGGACGCTAGAGAAGAGTTAAGCTGGTCGATGAATTGTTCAGATTTTTTACGTTCTAGGTTGGTGCCTTCAATAACCAGTTTGAGGATCTGAAGTGTTAGCTCAAGTAGGTTTTGTGTGGAAACACCAAGCAGCAGCTTCGCTCGAATATCGGTAAGCAGATCACCTGATTCACCCTCGAAGTCGAGTTCAGTGATCAGATGTTGTAATTCGTTTGATAGGTCGGAAAGGAGTTCTTGTTCCGGAGAGTGCGCAGCGTCGGCAAAGTGGGTGCGTGAGTTATTCGCCATAATCTTTATGGCACGCTCATAAATACCGAGAAGTTTCATGGCATGGTCGACTTTCTGACTGCCATTGCATTCGGAGAAGCTAAGTAAGTTTCGTAGGTCGCGCTTGAGCTGTGCTGGAAGGCCAGTTATGCGCTGCAGCGTTTCCCCACTGTGCTTAATGCTATCGTCCAGATATCCGTTCTGTTTATCCATAGCCAACGTTTTCTGCTTAAGCATCCTTTCTAATACTGCCAGCTTTGGGATCATCGAGCTAATGTCTTTTTGCTTTTCTAGCTCTTCCCTAAGGGCAATGAGGTTTTCATCTAAATGGCTGTTACTGCCAACACATGCGTCACTTAAAGATGTGACGATACGCTTTAGAACTTTCTGTTCTCTAATAAACTTGAACGAGGTGTCTCTTTGCGTCAAACGGACCTGCTCCAACTGAGATTTCAGCTGGTGGAGTTGCGCCTGAATGTCTTTTTCAAGAATGCCCATAGATGTATTTATTAGCGCCGCGTAGACCGATCTCGATCATTTTGATGAAATTCCGTTACATCGATAATAACAAAACTAAAAATAAGGTCACGACTTGCTACTCTTAACCGCTCGCAAATCAGTCATCTTTTAGCATTTTTTTGATGTTGTCCTCATTCTGGTACGAGGATTGTATTTTTATTAACCCTTGATTAATCGCATGTTTACACGCTTCTCTTATGTTACCAGTTGCAAGGCTCGCTGCTGGTGCATTATCGATAGCTTTTAGATAGACCCATTGGCTACTGCGCTCTTTGAGACTGATCTCACGAGCTAGATTGGTCGACATCAACAATACGTCGAGCAGCTCTTGATCGTTAATTGCGGTGTAAGCGCGTGGCAAGAATGGGTAGTCAGCGATACCCATACGGACCGTTCGGTTGATGTTTCGCTCTGTTTCGAAGTCATTCACCCAAGACTGAATCTTTCTGAACATGTCCTCAGGCGACAAATCACGGTTCGCGTTTGGCTCGATATAAAGCAGGTTCGCATCCGAGAAGTGGTAGACACGAGCTGGGCCTTCAAGCTTAGATTTTAGGAATTCACCGAAAGCGTCTTCCAGTTCTAGACCGGCTTTGTAACCGTTCTGCGTGTACATATTGCGTAAGAACGGTAAATCAATCATCACGAAGCGTAAGCGGTCGTTGAGTGGCTCATGAATCAATTCGCCAAGCTGCCATTGTTCGAAGGTCTGGCTGGTTTGCTCCAGCGAGTTAGAGAGCTTCGCATTGAGCATTCTTAAGTTCGGAAGCTTTGAACGTGAGTGCGTAAATAGGTCGGTGCGCAGTGAGTCCACTTCTTTGGCTAAGGTTTGAATGAGATAGCCACGGCGCAGAACAAAGAAGAACAAGACAATACTGAACAGGAATAGGGCGAACGATATTTTTTGGAACTTACGATGCTCCAGTTTGTATTGCTCTAGCTCTTGCGCTTGGCCTGCGTAGTGCAGGGTTTGTTCGGCAAATTCTTTCTGTTGACGGAACGCGTCTTCGCCAACACGGTTGAGTTTTTGCTGCTCTAGAGAGACAAGGCTGTTGTATTGCTTGAGGTTTGCCAATGCTTGCTGTGGACGACCTGCCTGTTCATAACCCAAAGAAAGTAAGTAGTACGAGCGTTGCGATAGGCGCATATTTTCTACCTGACGCGATATCTCAAGTGCACGTGTCGCATGCTTGATCACATCTTCGCTCTCTTGCAGGTGGTAAGCCAATCCTGCTGATAATAGCGCAGCACGGCCTTCCAGTTTTGGAATGTCGGTATATTCCAGCAGCTCAAGGGCACGGGTTAGGTACTGTTCTGCTAGAGGGTAGTTATAAAGACGTAGGTAAGTTGCCGATAGACTTAGTCGGATATCAATGACTTGGTGGATATCTCGGTCAGTACTCTCGTGATCAAGAACGTTGAAGAAGTGCACCAAGGCAAGGTTATATTTTCCTTGATAGAAGTACACATCACCCATTTTCTTAAGCACTTGTGCTAAGACAGGCGAGTTTTCAAAGTTGTCATAGAAATCAGCGGCTTGAGATAGGTGTTCTAACGCTTTATCTAACACTTGGCGCTCAAAGAAAAGCTGTGCAAGCAGGCGGTTGACCTTGGCCAAACGTGAACTTAGATTGCCTTCTACCGATTTCCAGTAGCCATACAGCAACTCAGATAATGCGTGGTTGTACTCTTTGTGAGTCAGATAAAACTCACCGACTGAAATGTGGTAGTCGATGGTGACTTTTTCAGAGTAACGCTGATCAAGATAGGTTTTCGCTTCTTGATAGAACTTTTCGGCTTCATCGATCTTGTTGTCGTAAGAGGCGATGTCGGCTTTCAACATGATCAAGCGATAGGTAATGCCTTCCGTTAAGCGCAAGGTTTTATTCACCGACTCTAGATTTGCTTCAATGTTAGTGAGCTCTGATTTTGCTTTGGCTGATTTTCTATCACTCAGCCAAAGTAAGCGAACTTTTAGTATCTGAAGATCTATTTTTAGATAATCAAGCTTATAGGTTTGCGCTAGCTCGGAGGCTTTGTCGATGTGCTGAATCGCAATACGCATATTGCCAAGGTTGTATTCTGCTTTGGCTAAGATCTTATACGCATCGATACTGCTGTTTGGTGTTCGAATCGAGGAGTCTGTCTCTTCGCGAGAAATAGCTGAAGGGCTTTTCTCGCGTTGATCAGAAAGGACACGCAGCGTTAGGTAGCTGTTGGCCATTTGTTTTGCTTGGCTCGGCTCGATCTCAACCAAGTTATTGGCTTCATTGAGTAGCGCCGAGGAATAAACCGACGCATTGACCGATGTGCTTAAGCTTAAAATAAATAGACTAACAACGTATAACCAACGCATTTCAATGTCCCTTTAAAGATTTGGTAGGTTCAAATAAGTGTGGGTGGTTCTCGCCTGATTATTGGCGAGCCATACGCTTATTGTGGCTTGGTCTATCTTGCTCTGTTGAACGGTATGGGTTGATATCCAGACCACCACGACGCGTGTAACGTGCGAACACAGTTAGCTTCGAAGGTGCACAGTATTTCATGATGTCAGTGAAGATACGCTCAACACATTGTTCGTGGAATTCATTGTGCTCACGGAAAGAAACTAAATAGCGTAGCAGAGCTTCACGGTCAATTTGCTTACCAGAATATGCGATCTCAACGCTGCCCCAATCCGGTTGATTGGTGATCAAACAGTTCGACTTCAATAGGTGGCTATGCAGTGTTTCTTCAACGTCTTGTTCGCCAGCAGCGCCTTCAAGCAATGAGGCTTCAAAATCGTAGCTAGTGATTTGGATGTCTTGGTTGTCGATACAGTCACCTTCCATCGTCACGATAGGTTGGTTTGTGTAGTCGGTTACTGAGTTTACATTCACAATCACCGTTTCGCCTGCGCATGCCGACAAATCTTGGGTCAGGCGCTCGGTTACTTGATCCCAGTTTTCAAATTGAGTCTGGTTGTAGCTGTTCAGGTACAGTTTGAAAGATTTTGATTCAATTAAATTTGGGCTGGTTGCTGGGATGAAAACTTCACCGACCGCCACTTGTGGTAGGCCATTGGTGTTTAGCCACGAAAGCTCGTACATGGTCCAAATATCATGACCAACAAAAGGCAGCTCGCCGTTTAGCGCAAGATCATCGCGATTAAGGCTACGAGGCACTGGTTGCAATAAACTTGCATCGTATTGGTTAGAGTACTCAGTTTTTTGGCCAAGGGTTAAACCCGCTAGCTCTTTTGCGTCAGAATATTTGCTCATACTTTCGTTTCAAATTCGATTAGAATGGAGTCGATTTTACTGAATCCCCCTTACCCTGTCATTAAGTCATCGCTTAATCGGCGCGGAAAGGGCTCGGATTCTATTTATTATTTTGTGTTTAGGAGATTTTCATGACTCAACGTGCTCAAGACGCACTACTTTCTTTTGGTCAGCGATACGTTGACGCGTGGCAGCAGAAACACCAAAGCTTACCTCGTAATGAGGAGTTGGTGGACATCGTATCGCCATGCGTAGAAGAAAAGAGTGGCGACGCAGTGTTGTGGAAGCACTATCCACGTGAGCAATTCGCGGATTTCACCAACGTTGAGACCGGTATTGAGTTGACTCTGCATGAAGACATCAAGACTTTCTACGGCGCACAATTCAGCGCAGATATGAACGCGACTTTCGATGGTAACGAATTGACCCTGTTACAGATTTGGAGTGATGAAGACTTCGAATGCCTACAAGAAAACATTTTAGGTCACCTAGTAACTCAGCGTCGTTTAAAGCTAAAACCAACGGTTTTCATTGCCGCGACCGATGCAGAGCTGGATGTTATCTCTATCTGTAACCTAACAGGTAACGTGATTTTGGAGCGCTTAGGCACCAAAAATCGTGATGTACTCGCCGAGACATTGGCAGAATTTTTAGAAAAGCTACAACCAGCGGTATAAATAGATGTACGTACTAGAACTTCAATTTGAGTGTTTTGATAACACAACGGTAAGCGCTGTCGACAAGGCTGTTAATGGCTTAATGGATGCACTTCGTTATAACGGACAAGTGTTAGGTCGTGAGTTCCCAATCGTGATGGGCGACGGTGAATTCTATGTTCGCGTTGTGTGCCCGGAGCAAGATAGCTTGCACCCGCGTAATCACTCAGACTTTGTGAAAGTGTGTTTTGATCGCTTGTCTAACGCGAGCCTACTAGCGCCTAAAATGCGTTTGCTAGGTCGAGATCTGAACTCAGAAGAAGTGGCAGAAGATGAGACGCCAAGCTGGCAGGTGTTATACACGACATTCGTGCATACCTGTTCACCGCTGCGCAGTGGCGATAGCTTGCTACCAATCCCTTTGTATCGTAACCCACCTACCTTCAATGGCGACCATAAAGCCGTGTTGAAATGGCAGACAGAATGGCAAGCCTGTGATGAAGTACAAATGGGTGGTGGTTGTCGCGCGGAACATGCAACGCTAACCGAGATCAGTGACACGAAGAGTGTGTTGTTTAAACGCGGCTGGGGTCTAAGAGGGCGCATTGAATATCTGACTAAGGTTCCAACCTACTACTACTTATACCGTGTCGGTGGGATCAGCCTGAAAGATGAAAAAGAGCGCAAATGCCCGCAATGTGGTGGTGAATGGCTGCTAGATGCGCCTATCCACGATATTTTCTATTTCAAGTGTGATGACTGCCGATTGGTGTCAAACATCTCTTGGGATCATCTGAAGTAGTCTTCTTGTGATTATTTAAGCGTCATGCTTTAGATATCGGAGTGCTATTTAGTGCTCCGATATTTTTTTCTTTTTATATTAAATGTTTAGCACCTTGTATCATCCCCGATGCCGTGACTTGGTTACCTGTCTTAACTCGATCTTTATTACTCTCTTATCGTTACCCTTTCCCCCTTTAAATACGTACAGAACGTGATATTCAGCTCTTTCTGTAGCGCCAATGTATTCATTGAAATAATCCAACACCCATCAACTTTTAGTTATCTCAATAGTTATCCTGATCACAATAATCAATCAGTTCTCTTTCAATTTATATTCTGCTCAATATAAATGGGATCGGTCCCATGGGAATGTTCCCATTTATAAATAATAACCTGATTCTAGATCTGAAAGGAATGGACGATGAAACTGTTACCTATTGCTGCTGCACTCTCTACTGCTTTACTTACCCCTAATTTATACGCTGATGAAACCACGCCATTGGAGTTCAATGGCTACATGCGCGGCGGCGTTGGCCTTAGTAATGAAGGCGGCTCAAACAGTAAGTGGGAGGTGAGTAAAGTTGGCCGACTCGGCAACGAAAATGACCTGTATGGTGAATTTGGCTTTAAGAAAGAGGTGTATGCTGAGGACGACGTTTCATTTTTAGTTGATTCCATGTTGTCGTACTGGCAAGGCCAAGATGAGAATGCCGCGGATAAAAGCGTGGATGTGGTGCAATTGAATGTTCAGGCGGTGGGGCTTTTTGAAGATAAGGACATTGGGATTTGGGCGGGTGAGCGCTACTACCAACGTCATGATGTGCACATCGTTGATAACTACTACTGGGATGTCAGTGGTATTGGTGCCGGCGTTGAACACATCAACCTAGGCCCTGGTAAATTATCGGTGGCTTTGATTCAAGACACGGTGACTGGCGATGTGTTTGATGGCAAAGAAACCACAGCCATGATTGCAGACGTGCGCTATGCCGGGATTCCACTGTGGAACAATGCTGATCTTGAGGTCGGTATTGATATGAACTTCGCCAATGAAAAACAAGGTCAAACGATCGACGCGGATGACAGCGTAATGCTAACGGCAAGCTTGAATCAAAACCTTTCTGGTGGCTTCAATAAAACGATTCTACAGGTTGCTAACTCTGGTTATGCCGAGCAGATGACAACCTTTGGTACCGGTAAGGGCATCGTACGTGATGCAAACAATAATGACGCCGAGGGTTTCCGATTGATTAACTGGGGCGTGCTTGCGATTGGTGAGAACATCGAGTTTGGCCACACTGTGCGTTATGCCGCGTCAACCGGTGTGGGTGCTAATAACAGTGATGATGACTCTTTCAGTGCCGTCATTCGTCCGCTTTATAAGTGGGACAAGCGCATGCGTACCATCCTTGAAATTGGTGGTTTTGTAGAAACGATTGATAACCAAGATGGGGCAGGTGGTAAATTCACCATCGCTCAGGCTTGGGTTCCACAAGTGGGTTTCTGGTCTCGTCCTGAATTCCGTATCTTCGCCACTTACCTGAATGATGCTGAAAACGACAATGCCTTCGGTGAAGGTAAAAACAGTGAAATGAGCGTTGGCATGCAAGTGGAAGCTTGGTGGTAAGTCGACCTTTCTGGTAAATCCTAACCAATAAAAAGGGGCTGACATTATGTCAGCCCCTTCGGGTATCTATACAGTGCTGTCGTTTAGTTGATTACCAACCTTTAACGACGCCACCTTGGAAGATGTCAGAAGCTGCGTTGTACACTTCTTCAGTTTGGTAAGCTTTAACGAAGTTTTGTACGTTCTCAGCGTTTAGGTTGTCTTCACGAGAAACGATTAGGTTTACGTAAGGAGAATCTTTGTCTTCAACGAATACGCCATCTTTTTGTGGAGTCAGGTTGATAGAGCTCGCGTAAGTTGTGTTGATGATAGATAGAGCAACATCATCAAGAGAACGTGGCAGTTGAGCTGCGTCTAGTTCAACAATCGTTAGGTTCTTAGGGTTACCCACGATGTCGCGAACTGTAGCTAGAAGACCAGCGCCTTCACGAAGTTCAAGAAGACCTTGTTGCTCAAGAAGCAGTAGAGAGCGACCTAGGTTTGTAGGGTCGTTTGGTACAGCAATACGCGCACCGTCTTGGATTTCGTCTACTGATTTCACTTCTTTAGAGTAACCCGCAATTGGGTAAACAAACGTGTTACCAGCGATAGTTAGCTTGTAGCCACGGTCAGCCACTTGCTGATCTAGGTACGGTGCGTGTTGGAATGCGTTGATGTCGATAGAACCATCATCTAGAGCTGCGTTTGGTGTTACGTAATCTGTGAACGTTACTAGCTCAACATCTAGGCCGTATTTCTCTTTCGCTACTTTAGCTGCCACTTCAGCAACTTGAGCTTCTGCACCTGCCATTACGCCAACTTTTACTTTAGAAGTATCCACTTCTTTATCACCACAACCTGCTAGAACTAGCGCTGAAGCTGCTGCTGCGATAGTTAGTAAACCTTTAAGGCTAAATTTCATAATAATCTCCTTTTAATAAATCTATTTAATTGGGTTCAGACGACTCTAATCTTTATGCGTGAGTCTTTATCTGTGGTCAACGCGGCGAACTAATGAATCACCGATTGATTGAATAATTTGTACCAGCACAATCAACATCACTACTGTCACAGCCATGATGGTCACATCGTAGCGGTGGAATCCGTAACGAATCGCGACATCACCTAGGCCACCACCGCCCACAGTACCGGCCATTGCTGAGTAGCTCACCAGAGTCACTAGCGTAATCGTTACTGAGTTGATGATAGTCGGTAGTGCTTCTGGAAGCAGAACCTTATTGATGATTTGTGTTGGTGTTGCGCCCATTGATTGAGCCGCTTCTACTAGACCTGTTGGTACTTCAAGTAGTGCACTTTCGATAAGTCGAGCCACGAATGGGATAGCGCCAATCGTCAGTGGAACAATCGCTGCTGTCGTGCCGATGAAGGTACCAATCAGCATTTTGGTCAGTGGGATAATAGCAACCATCAAAACTAAGAAAGGCACTGAACGACCTACGTTCACAATCGCACCGAGAATTTTATTTACCTTGGTGTTCTCTAGCAGACCACCTCGTTTAGTCGTGTGTAGAATCACGCCTAATGGAATACCGACAGCGAAGCCAACAATGCCTGCGACAGCAACCATGTAAAGCGTTTCGCCTGTTGCGCCTAATAGAAGGTTACCGTTAAGGCTGATCCAGTCAGCAATCTCGTTGAAACTAAAGGACATAACCAAGCACCTCTACTTTTACATTGTTGTCGCGTAGGAATTGGATAGCAGCATTATCATCTGCTTCATTACCGAACAGCTCAGCGACCATCATGCCGAACTTCACGCCGCCGGCGTAATCAAGGTCAGAGCTTAAGATGCTGACATCGATATTGAATTTACGTGCAATCTGAGTCATCAGCGGAGCATCAACCGTTGCGCCCGTAAATTCAAGGCGTACTAGTGGGTAGCTGCTGTTTACGCGAGTCTCTTGCAAACGCGCTTGGTAATCTTCAGGAATCGTCAGATCCAATGTTGAGCGAATAAACTGATGTGCTAGCTCTGTCTTAGGGTGAGCAAAGATGTCACCGACTGTGCCTTTCTCTACCAATTCACCGCCGCCAATGATCGCAACTTCATGACAAATGCTTTTCACTACATCCATCTCATGAGTAATAAGCAGGATAGTGATGTTCAGCTTGCGGTTGATTTCGCGCAGCAGCTCAAGAATTGATTGAGTTGTTGCTGGATCCAATGCGCTGGTTGCTTCATCACATAGCAGTACTTTCGGGTCAGAAGCCAGTGCGCGAGCAATCGCCACACGCTGCTTTTGACCACCACTTAGGTTTGCCGGGTAGGTGTCACGCTTATCAGCAAGGCCAACCAATTCAAGTAACTCGCTGACTTTCGCTTCAATAATCGCTTTATCTTTACCAGCAAGTTCTAGAGGTAGTGCTACATTGTTAAATACAGTACGAGAAGACAGCAGGTTGAAGTGTTGGAATATCATGCCGATGTTACGGCGCGCTTCGCTAAGTTCTGATTTGCTGAGTTTTGTTAGGTCGATACCGTCAACAATCACTTCACCAGAGGTCGGAGCTTCCAACATATTTACACAACGGATCAGGGTACTTTTGCCTGCACCAGAAGAGCCGATGACTCCAAAGATTTGACCTTGAGGAATGTGGAGGTTGATATCAATTAAGGCATTGATTTCTTTAGTGCCTTGATAAAAAACCTTGTTGACTTGATTCACTTTAATCATAGAGAAACCCGTGCAGGTAGAACAGAATAATATGTCGATTGCTCGCTCGATTTACAGACGATGCTATGGTGTTCTATGATCTAAGTCAATAGATATTTTTACGTCTAGACGGCTAAACGTCGATTGTATGGTTAAGCTTGAAACAAATCGTTAACGAACGCAAAACTAAATAGATAGTGATGAAGCAAATAAAGCGTGTAATAATTAATGATTAATAGAGAGTTGATAGAGAACAAAATTTTGTCTAAACCTGCTGTTTTTTTAGATCGTGATGGTGTGATTAACGTTGATCACGGCTACGTACATGATGAGCATGACTTTGAATACATCGATGGTGTGTTTGAAGCGGCGAAAGCGTTTAAAGATATGGGTTATTTATTGGTGCTAGTGACCAACCAATCTGGTATTGCTCGCGGCATGTTTAGCGAAGATCGTTTTCTTTCTTTGACGCAGTGGATGGATTGGAACTTTGTCGATAACGGCGTTGAGCTTGATGGCATCTATTACTGCCCGCACCACGCGGAACACGGTATTGGAGACTACAAGCAAGATTGTGAATGTCGTAAACCAAAGCCAGGCATGTTCATTTCTGCTCGTGACTTTCTGAAGATTGATATGGCTAACTCGGTCATGATCGGCGATAAAGCGGAAGACATGATGGCTGCAGAAGCGGCTGGTGTTGGCACAAAAGTACTGGTAAGAACGGGCAAACCAATCACTGAAAAAGGTGAAGCGTTGGCTAGCGTGGTACTTGATAGCATTAAAGATGTACCAGCATTCTTAAAAGGTTAAGACACTAAGTCTTTTTCACTTAGATATAAGTGTTGTTCACTATATAAAGATGAGGAACGCAGTATGAAAGCATTGTTGATAGCATCTCTATGTACGGTAGCGTTATTCGGGTGTTCTAAATCCGCAACGCCTGATGGTGCAGTATCGGACGATCAATTCGTGACTTATCAATGTGAGTCTGACGCTTCATTTAAGGTCGCTTACCTTGGTAATGAAAAAGCGGTATTACGTTTGCCTGAGAATGAATATCGTCTCACTCAAATAACGGCAGGTTCAGGAACGAAGTACATCTTAGATGATGGCACCTCTGAACTGATCAATAGCGTCACTTTACGCACTAAAGGTGACAACGCACGTCTAGAACTTGGTCGTGTCGTCTATAAAAATTGTCGAAAGTAAGTCATAGTTAACTTCTAAGATTTACAAACAGTTAAGTGAGGGAATCTACCCTCACTTTTTCTTCTCTTCCCTTTAACGTTAGACTTTTTATGAGCAAAAAACTCACTATTCTTGATATTGCAAAGCTGTCCGGTGTTGGTAAGTCAACCGTATCACGCGTTCTGACCAATGATCCAAAAGTGAAACCTGAAACCCGTGAAAGGGTGGAAAGAGTAATTCAAGAATCTGGGTACACGCCTTCAAAGTCTGCGCAATCGATGCGTGGTGGCAGCCAAAAAGTCATCGGCGTGATCATCTCTCGTTTGGACTCTCCCTCAGAAAACAAAGCCGTTAGCACTATGCTGGCTGAGTTGTATCGAGCGGACTACGATGTCGTGATCATGGAAAGCCAACTTGACAGAGATAAAGCCAATGAGCACCTGCAAGTTCTAAAGCGTCGTAACGTTGATGGCATTATTGTATTTGGCTTTACTGACTGCGATATTCCTGCGATCGAAGCGTGGGAACACAAAGCGGTGGTGATTGCTCTGGATACCGAGAACGTAACGTCGATTAACTACGATAACCAACAGGTGATCAATAGTGCGTTAGCGCATCTATCGGATCAGGGGATCTCTGACGTTGGCTTTATTGGTGTTGATCCTAGTGATAAATCAACCGGTGAGCTGCGTCTTAAGGCTTATCTCGATTGGTGTGAAAACACAGGTTCAGTGGCAAACTATCGTACTGGTCAACTTCATCACGAAAGCGCTTATCAGCTGGTGGATGAGGTGTTAACTCCCGAGACTCAAGCGATCGTTTGTGCCAGTGATACCCTTGCCCTTGGCGTCATCAAACGTCTGCAAGAGTTACAGCGTGAAGATGTGGTCGTCACCGGCGTTGGTGGCAATGATCTTCTTTCCTTCTTGTTCCCGCGAGTATTTAGCATTGATCCTGGTTACCAATCTGCAGGTAAGTTGGCTGCTAATCTATTGATCTCTCAGCTTTTAGGTAATTCAGAGATCTCTCATCACACGCAATCTCCTATTCTATAATCCAGTCAATTAAGCGAAATTGAACCGCTTAGATTAAAATTAGAGTGTGATCTCTTTCAATTAATGGGACTGTTCCCATTTTAATTTATCATTCATGCGGGCATTATAATAACCGTAATTGGGAATGTTCCCATAAATCTAAGTCTGAGTGATTATAGCTTGCATGGTTTAGATGAGTAATTGAATGAAACCAGGGTGGGGTAGTATGAGTAAGATAGCGAAGCAAGACGTTGCGCGTCTTATCGAGTTAGTCGGTGGTAAAGACAACATTGCGAGTGTCAGCCACTGTCTGACTCGACTGCGTTTTGTATTGAACGATACGGAACAAGCGAACAAAGAAGAATTAGAGAAGCTTAAACTGGTAAAAGGCTGCTTTACGAACGCAGGTCAATTCCAAGTCGTGATTGGCACCGAGGTTGATGAGGTGTACGCACTTCTGATTGAGCAAACTGGTAAAGATGCATCATCAAAAGATGAGGCGAAGTTGGCTGCTCGTCAAAATATGAACTTCCTTGAGCGTGGTATCTCCCATTTAGCCGAAATTTTCGTACCACTGCTGCCTGCCATCATTACTGGTGGTCTGATTCTTGGTTTCCGTAATGTGATTGGCGACATTCGCATGTTCGACGGCAAAACCCTCGTTGAAATCAGCCAATTCTGGGCAACTGTTCACTCTTTCTTATGGCTGATTGGCGAAGCGATTTTCTTCTTCCTACCGGTTGGTGTGTGTTGGGCGACGGTTAAGAAGCTTGGCGGAACCCCTATTTTGGGTATCACGCTCGGTGTGACCTTGGTTTCCCCGCAATTGATGAACGCTTACATGATAGGTAAATCGGTACCTGAGGTGTGGGACTTTGGCCTGTTCGTGATTGAGAAAGTCGGTTACCAGGCTCAGGTGATCCCTGCGATGTTAGCGGGTGTGGCTTTGGCGTTCATTGAAACCAATCTTAAGCGCATCGTCCCAGCTTACTTGTACCTAGTGGTTGTGCCATTTGTATCGATTATTTTGTCTGTGATTCTAGCGCACGCTTTCATTGGCCCATTCGGTCGTATGTTAGGCGATGGTGTGGCATTCGCGGCCAAAGCGGCAATGACAGGTGACTTTGCGATTCTTGGTTCAGTGGTATTCGGCTTCCTTTACGCACCTTTGGTTATCACGGGTATTCACCACACAACCAACGCCGTAGATCTGCAACTGATGCAAGACTTAGGCGGCACGCCAATCTGGCCTTTGATTGCGCTATCAAACATTGCACAAGCATCGGCAGTAGTGGGCATCATTATTTTGAGCAAGCGTGAAGGCGAACGAGACATCTCGGTTCCTGCAGCAATCTCAGCCTACTTAGGCGTAACAGAGCCTGCGATGTACGGTATTAACCTTAAATACAAATTCCCAATGCTGAGCGCAATGATTGGTAGTGCTGTTGCAGCCGCAATCTGTGGTAGCGCGGGTGTGATGGCGAATGGTATCGGTGTTGGCGGCTTGCCGGGCATCCTATCGATTCAACCTCAATATTGGTCGATTTACCTAGTCGCGATGCTGGTGGCGATAGTACTGCCTATCACGTTAACCCTGTTCTTCTACAAGCGAGCCCAATCAAAGGGTGACTTAGAAACCGCGAACGCGTAATGCATTTAATAAGCGATGACTCCAATGTGAGTTATCGCTTTTTCTCTTAGTTATAGCTTTTTCTTTTAGTTATAACGGCTATTCGACCATGATTTGCATGGTGATTTTTATTTTATATTTTCTGGTAAGTGAGTGTTAGAGATGGCGATGACTGAACGTGATGAAAGCTGGTGGAAAACCGCAACCATCTATCAAATCTACCCAAAGAGCTTCTGTGACAGTGGCAGTAAGGGTACTGGCGACATCAAAGGGATCATTTCGAAACTGGATTACCTCAAACATTTGAGTGTCGATGCGATTTGGCTAACCCCGGTTTACGCATCTCCTATGATCGATAATGGTTACGATATCTCAGACTACTACGCGATTAATCCTCAATTCGGCACCATGGAAGACTTCGACTTACTGCTGTCTGAAGCGCACCAACGTGGTATCCGTATCGTGATGGATATCGTGGTAAACCACACTTCGACAGAGCATGCATGGTTTCAATCTGCTTTGGGCGACAAAAACAGTCCGTACCGCGATTATTATATCTGGAAAGATCCAGTAGGTGGCCAAGCACCAACGAACTGGCAGTCTAAGTTTGGTGGAAATGCATGGGAAATGGATGAGGCCACTGGGCAGTACTTCTTACATTTATTTGCGAAAGAACAGGCCGACCTCAATTGGGAGAACCCGGTTGTACGCGAAGAAGTGAAAGATGTTATTAGCTTTTGGGCAGAGAAGGGCGTTGATGGTTTCCGCTTGGACGTGATCAACCTGATTTCAAAGCAGCAAGACTTCCCTAATGATGATATTGGCGATGGTCGTCGTTTCTATACCGATGGCCCACGAGTACACGAATACCTGAAAGAGATCAGCGAAGCAGTATTTCAGAAGTACGGTAGCGTGACCGTAGGTGAGATGTCTTCAACCACGTTGGAGCATTGCCAGCAATATTCAAACGTTGATAACAGCGAGCTATCAATGGTGTTTAACTTCCACCACCTTAAGGTTGATTACACCAATGGTGAGAAGTGGACTAATGCGCCATTCGATTTCTTACAGCTCAAATCGATCTTCAATCACTGGCAAACGGGCTTAAACGGAAAGGGTTGGGGCGCACTATTCTGGTGTAACCACGACCAACCAAGAGTGGTGAGCCGCTTAGGTAACGATCAGCAATATCGCGTTGAATCAGCCAAGATGCTAGCCGCTTCTGTCCACATGATGCAGGGCACACCTTATATCTATCAAGGTGAAGAGATTGGCATGACCAACCCTGGCTATACTGAAATTAGCCAGTATCGTGATGTTGAGAGTACCAATATGTACGACATCATGGTGAACAGTGATGGTGTGGCTCATCAAGATATGATGGCGATTTTGGCGCAGAAGTCTCGTGATAACTCTCGTACACCAATGCAATGGAACAGTGAGCTTTACGCAGGATTCTCACAAGCTCAGCCATGGCTTGATGTAGCGAATAATTACTCTGAGATTAACGCTGAGCAAGCGCTTGAAGACAAAGACTCTGTTTTTTACTTCTACAAGAGCTTGATTGAGTTACGTAAACAAGTACCAGTGATTACTCATGGCAGTTATCAAGACCTATTGCCAGAGCACTCATCCATTTTTGCGTATTCTCGCGAGAGCGAAGCGCAAGCCTTGCTGTGTATTAACAACTATTATGGTGAAGAGGCGGAATGCGTTTTACCGGAACGTTTTGACATGAGTAAAGCGAAGAGTCTGCTGTCTAACTATCAACAAGCGAACACTTCAGTTGCATTACATCATCAAGTGTTACGTCCTTACGAGACTCGTATTCTCTTGATTGAAGGTTAACCTTGTTTCATTTCAATAAGCCTAATTCTATTCCCCTTAAATAATTAGGCTTCTACAAAGGCTTTGGAGTGCTCCCCAAAGCCTTTTTTTATTGTTTGTGGTTAGTCAGCAGCTACGCTCAGGTTCAATGAATCTAAGTCACGGCTAGCTAATCGAGGTCAGTATCGCTGCTGATTCTTCGATCGTAGATTGTTCTACAGACATCAATTCAATCTGTTCAATTAAGCCGATGCTAGGATTGAACCAGCGCTCTGATGATGTGCCAAATTCTGCCGAATCCATACCTTCACAGCCAATGTAGTAAGTGTTTTTCTCTGTTAGATTCGCAGCTTCGATTGATTTATTAGAGATCTTGAAACTCTTACGTACGCCTGTTTCTTCAATATGTTGTTGCCATGTGACTCGGCATGACACATTCGTTGGAAGGCTTGCTACCCACGAGTTGTCTTCAAAGTCATTCAGCATGTTAGCGACTGCTTCTCCATCTAACGTCACTTGCAATGAAACGGTTTCTTCACTGATATCAATGATTGGGTCACTCTCTTTTACGTCAGTTCCTTTCAAGCGGAAAAGAGGGCTGCTGTGCATTACGGTTGTGATGTATTGGCTACCAATAAAGTAGGCATTGGTGATTTCATGTAGACCGCGGTCAGGGCCTGCAAAATAAATGCTGCCGTCTTCTTGTGTACCTTCAACATTCGTCATGATGTCTTCAGATACATAAAATTCGGTGATGCCGTAATTGATCAGGTCATTGATAACTTGAACGACCGCTTCATTGCCGGCCTCTTCTTGTAACCCTGCAATAATGAGTTCACCGCTTAAAGGAGTGAAGTTCATTGTCATCACGCCTTCAGTCTGACCATCTTTGGTAAACGAGTAGCCCAATGTTGTTTCTGGTTTAGGGGAAAATGCAGAGCTCGCAATAGGGTAATCAACCTGACTGCTTGGACCTTTATTACCATCTGTAGAACCAGAAGAAGAGCCGCCTCCGCCGCCACAACCATAGAGAGCAAAGAGAGAGGTCGCTAGCAGCGTCATTGTTTTTTTCATGTTGAACATTCCTAAAGTTGGAAGCCCTTGATGGGCCCGATGTTTTTAGGAATGCTATTGTTTGAGGAGTAAATAGGGCAAAAAACGAAGTCACATAAGATCTTAACTTATATTTAAGTTACTTATTTTAAAGGTTTTTCTTTGTCCTTTGAGAACTGTTGCCCGACAGCGGTGCAGTAGTTAAGCATTAACTTTTCCCACTGCTTTATGATTAAAGGCTCTTTAACGCTTAGCTTTAAGCTCTTCCAAGGTTGTAGGCAGGTCGATTTGGATTCAGGTTTAGATAGTCGAGCGAATAGATCTTCGGATGGAACCACTCTCAATAACGCAACCAGCGACTCCATGTAGTTGAGGCGGAACTTCTCCATGTTGCCTTGCTTATAAGCAATGTGAGAAACCATCATATAAACCAACGCATTTTCGATCGTAGAGTTTCCTGAGGTATTGGTTAGGAGCTCTTTTGCGGTTTGCAGATCTCTCAGTTTGAAATGAATGATACCGACCCAAAGTTTGAGTTCGTCTGGCAGTAACTTAAATCGAGTTTGAACAAGATTGGTGAACGCAATGAGCTTCTTCTGATCCGTTTCAAATAGAGCAAGTTGTCGTGCAATCAGAGTAGACGTCATGGTGTTGAGCTTGATGCCATCAAACACTATGGTTTTTCCACTCAGCAATTCGCTGACTTCGGTATTATCTACTGACCATTCTGGCGACAACGGTGCAGGCAGAGCAAAGTAGTTAGCTAACTCTCGGTTGATCTCCATAACGCTGCTGCTGATGTTATTAACATCAATAGAGTAAACCCCACCAAACGCCAGCTTCCCTGAGTTTGGGTAAATCAGGCTTATTTTAGCGACAAGGCGCTTATCTACTTCTTGATCCTTCAGCTGAATGTTAAGCAGGTAATCACTGGTACGCATGTTTTTTGCGCCCGGAAAGAAGGGAGAGCTATCTATAGGGTCAAGGAAGTAGCTTGGCGCATCTTGGTTAGCAAGATCGGTATAGGCGTATTCAATCTGCTGTTGAAGTATTAATGCTTTTACGACTTTTCGATATTTTCTGGAATTATCGCCAATGGCATCCAATCGATTCAGGAGAAGTTCGACCTTAGGAATCAATCGTTGGTCGCGTTCGACTTCAGAAGCACGAGTCGAAGATTGCCAAAGCATGTAGCCCATTACAGCAGTGCTGATCAGCAAAATCAAAGACACCACAACAAGCCAAGGATTAACTGGATTGGAGGTAAATCCTTTTTGACTGGTTGGAGATTCTATGGCGGTATCATCCGCTTCGGTATCAGGGGAACCCGCAACAAAGCTAACCGAACTTGGGTTAAGGAAGTAACCCTTGCGTGGGTAAGTCACCAGTATTTTGGTCGCGTCGCTATCTGGTAGGTGTTTTTGAAGTACTGAACGTAAGGTACTGATTCGGTTTGTCAGAACATTTTTGGAAATGAAGTTACTTTGCCATACAGATTCAATGATGTGCTCAGCAGCGAGCGGTTCACCCACGCTAGTCAGAAACAGTTCGAGTAATTCAATAGAACGAGGTTCTAAATCGATGACCTGCTCGTCGCAGCTTAAGACTCGTGTGTTGGGGTTGAATTCCAAGCCTTCAATATAAATAGAGGCTTGTTGGTCTTTGGCGCTAGAGAGGTAATCTTGCATAGAAAAGGCGACGGTTTATAAAACCTAAATTCTAGCTGTTTTTGTTATTAAAAACAGCTAGTAATTCACAGGGTGATTGGTATTAAGACGCGTAATTCACTGAGTAGCGAGTTGGTTTGTGGTTCATTGCCAATACGATGTTCAATACTGCGGTGCCTAATACAGATACGGCAATTACCCAAGGTGACACGAAGAAGAACGATGCAAACAGAATACACGCATCAATACCCATTTGAGTTTTGCCTACCGAGATACCGTAGCGGTCTTGGATAAACAAGCATAGTACGTTGAAGCCACCGAGACTTGAGCGGTGACGGAATAGGATTAGCATACCTAAGCCCATTAATAAGCCGCCGGCAACAGCACAATAGATCTCGTTATGAACTTCTAGCGAGATAACTAAGTATAAATGATCGGCAAACACAGATACTAAAGCACCAGAAATCGCACTGCTAATAGCAAAGCTACGGCCGAATCGTTTCCATGCTAATAAATAGAATGGACAATTGGCAACAAAGTACAAAATACCAAAGGTTACAGGCAAGAATTGACTCAAAAGCAGAGCCAAGCCAGTAGTACCACCGGTAAGCAGATTCGCTGACTGTAAAAAGAAGACGCCTAACGCCACTAAAAACGTGCCAGTGAGAATCGCTACCCAATCTTCTTTGCGTGAGTGTTTTTCCATCGTTTTTATAATTACCTAACCAATAAAGGCGTGCATAGTAGAGAAAAACCTTAGCTTTCGGTAGCTTGAGGGGCAAAATTAAGGTAAACCTATGTAATCTGCGTTTTACAGGGTGTAAAGCGTAAAATTGACAGTAAGCGTCATCTTTGGTTGGATCAGCCAAATAACCATGATGAATCTTATATGTGATTATGAAAAAACTGCATGATAAAATTGCAATTAGCTCTTTATGACCTAGATCAAATTATGTAGAATGCGTCACATCAAAACGGTGACGGAAACGTTTGCTTTCGGTCGTTGTGTGGTTTTTTTGAAACTTTCAGTACAATCTGAGTCAGGAGATACAGATGCTTAAGCGTGACATGAACATTGCTGATTACGATGCGGATCTATTCGCAGCTATCCAAGAAGAAACTCTTCGTCAGGAAGAGCACATCGAACTTATCGCTTCAGAAAACTACACAAGCCCACGTGTAATGGAAGCTCAAGGTTCTCAACTTACAAACAAATACGCTGAAGGCTACCCAGGTAAGCGTTACTACGGTGGTTGTGAGTACGTAGATAAAGTTGAAACTCTAGCAATCGAACGTGCATGTGAACTGTTTGGCGCTCAATACGCAAACGTACAACCTCACTCAGGTTCTCAAGCAAACAACGCTGTATACATGGCACTACTGAATGCTGGCGATACTGTTCTAGGTATGAGCCTTGCACACGGTGGTCACCTAACTCACGGTTCTCCAGTAAACTTCTCTGGTAAGCTTTACAACATCATCCCTTACGGTATCGATGAAGCAGGCCAAATCGATTACGAAGAGATGGAAGCGCTAGCTATCGAGCACAAGCCTAAGATGATCATCGGTGGTTTCTCAGCTTACTCTCAAGTTTGTGATTGGAAGCGCATGCGCGAAATCGCTGACAAAGTAGGTGCTTACTTCTTCGTAGATATGGCTCACGTTGCTGGTCTAATCGCTGCAGGCGTTTACCCGAACCCAGTTCCACATGCTCACGTTGTAACAACGACAACGCACAAAACGCTTGCTGGTCCTCGTGGCGGTCTTATCCTTTCTAACGAAGGCGAAGATCTTTACAAGAAACTAAACTCAGCAGTATTCCCAGGCGGCCAAGGTGGTCCTCTAATGCACGTTATCGCTGGTAAAGCAGTAGCGTTCAAAGAAGCTCTAGAGCCAGAGTTCAAAGAATACCAAGCTCGCGTAGTTGCTAACGCAAAAGCAATGGTTGCTGAATTCCTAGCTCGCGGTTACAACATCGTTTCAGGTTCTACAGAGAACCACCTGTTCCTAGTTGACCTAATCGACAAAGACATCACAGGTAAAGAAGCAGATGCAGCACTAGGTGCAGCGAACATCACTGTGAATAAGAACTCAGTACCAAACGATCCACGTAGCCCGTTCGTTACTTCAGGTATCCGTATCGGTTCTCCTTCTATTACTCGTCGCGGTTTCTCAGAAGCAGACGCGAAAGAGCTAGCAGGTTGGATCTGTGACATCCTAGATAACATGGGCGATGAGTCTGTTATCGAAGCGACTAAAGCAAAAGTACTAAATATCTGTAAGCGTCTACCGGTTTACGCTTAATTTTTCTTCGTAGTAATTTGAACTTCGTTGTCGAGCATGCTCACTTACATCCGTAAGCTCCGCGTGCTCTCCTAGAATTTCAAACGACTACTTTGAAAAATACTTTTAAAGGGGCTCATTGAGTCTCTTTTGTTTTAGGGAAAGGTGCTGAAAACTCCGCGTCTGTTCCTTGAACTTAAGCTATTTGATTGAAAGTACGATTTGAAGGGCTCCTTGCTAGGGGCCTTTTTGGTATCTGTCGGTATGGAGTTGGGTTATCTGAGAATGCAGAAAGGCGGTACTAAAAAGGGCTGATGTTTGCACATCAACCCTTTGTGGTTTTCTTATGTTGGTTCTACTTTCTGATACTAAGCAGGGTGCCAGACTTACACTTGAATGAGTAATAATGGCGGCTCTCGTTGAATTTGCCTAAGCCTTCGCCGTCACAGTAGTCGATATTGATATCACGCATCACTTCTAGCGTGTCTTCGTTATTTAAAGCGAATTTAGATCCATCAGAGCAGACGATGCGAACTCGTTCATCATGGCTTACAGAGTAAATATCGACTTCAGTATTACACAGCTCAAAAGAGGCTTCGCGAAAGTTGTCTTGCTGAGTATTTGAAGCGCAACCTGCGGTGAGTGCGGCTGCGATAACGGCTAAAAGTCCGAGTCTTTTCATTGTTAATCCTTCACTATCATCAAGTTGGGTGATGAGTTTTATAGGTTATTTCAGGTAGCCTATACAACAATACGCTTTGGTTCAAGGAGCGTTCGTTGACTCTAAGATATAAAAGTATAGATGTAGACAGATAATTTATAACTGGCTAACTACATGTTTATCCAATACGTATCACCAATAAAAAAGACCAACACTGAGGTTGGCCTTTCAAAATCAAGCGTGTTCTAAATGACTATCGAAACTGTTTGGCTTCTGGAAGGAATTCAAAACCAGCCGACGCAAGTTTAGCGATCAATGCTGCTTTGTCGATCTCGTAGAAGTTGACCACTCGATCCAAATCACCACCGAAGTCGTCACGTAGCTTCATGTTGACGATACTCATCAACATTACAGGATCCATTTTTTCAAAATTAGCGAGGTTCATATTAGTCCTCGAAATCTGAGATCAGTAGGTTTGCAGCGGCAAATGCTGCACGCTCACGCGCTTCTTTAGGAAGAGATTCATCTGCAGCAAGGTCGTTCAATGTTTTTACCGCGCAGGTGATCGCTTTAGGGATATAGCCTTGGTCGCCACTGCCAATTTGAGAATACAGTTCACGCACCAAATCACAACAATCGTATACTTTCATTTTTATACCTAACCAAATGATAACTGATCTCAATATACACATAGAGATAAGCAAAAACAAAGTGGATCTGATTAAGTTCAGAGTTAGTTTGTTCTTGCTCAATATCTCATTCTGCTGACGCTCAATGTATCACTTTGCTAGCTTGTCGATTAGCCGGATATTGACTGCTTAACCAGAGATTTGCTGTTCAAGTTGATAAGTCACTTCCTCAGCAAGGTTGAGTTGCTTGGCTAACTCTTTGAGGTAAGCCTTCTCCATAAAGTTTTGTTCATCCGCTACAATCAAAGACGCTAAATAGATCTCACTCGCTTGTTGAGGTGAGGTCGCGAGCTGAGCGATTTCGCTTGGATCGAGCGGTTTGTGCAGCTCTTCAGAGACCAATTTAGTCAGTTGATAATCGGCACCCATGTTTTCGACGGCTTGTTCGATCTTAGCCATCTCTTCTTCATCAACATGACCATCGGCTTTGGACGCTGCAATCATCGATCTGAGAATCAGCACGCTATGGTTTGAATCGTTCTCATCAAACTGAGCCTGTTCGACATTGGGTGTCTGACCTTGTTTAGACTGGTAGTCGTTGTAGACCTTATAAGCGAGAGCACCAAGTGCTGCTGCCCCACCAATGCCAGCGGCTTTCTTACCCATTTTTTTGGTTTTCTTCGAGCCCATTAACGCACCTAACAGTCCTCCTCCAACTGCGCCTGCACCGAAGGCTCCGAGTGTACTTTTACTGCTACTCTTGCCATTGCTGCCTTGAGAAAGGCCACTTAAACTTGAAGACCCTTGTGAAAGTTTCTGAGTGCCTTGTTTTACGAGATCTGATTTAAGTGCTTGGTTCAGTAAGCTTTTGATATCCATCGATACCTCCAATGGTGAGCATGTCCAAAAAGTTGATGACACCAATATACGGATTTGAAGATGAACAGGGGATTAACTTACGTTATTTACTCTAGGGATAAATAGAAGGGAGTTTGAAGGGAAACGACAGGCACAAAAAAGGCCACCTGATGGCAGCCTTTCAATGTTTATCTAGTCAGCAATCGGATTACTAAGCTAGTTGAGCGTTAAGGTGCTCGATAACCGTGTCCATTGCGATAGCTTCTTTATCACCAGTGCGGCGGTTTTTGTATTCGAAGTTGCCTTCGTCCATGCTGCGATCACCGATAACGATAGTGTGAGGGATACCCACTAGTTCGATATCTTTAAACATAACACCTGGGCGCTCTTTACGGTCATCGAATAAAACTTCGATACCCATAGCCGTTAATTCAGCGTATAGCTTCTCAGCTGCTTCTTTAACACGCTCAGATTTGTGCATGTTCATTGGTACGATAGCAACTTGGAATGGTGCTAGTGCGTCTGGCCAAGTGATACCAAATTTATCATGGTTTTGCTCGATAGCAGATGCAACAACACGTGAAACACCGATACCGTAACAACCCATTTCTAGGATTACGCTCTTACCATCAGGACCAAGCACGTTACAGTTCATTGCTTTAGAGTAAGTATTACCTAGTTGGAAGATGTGACCAACTTCGATACCACGCTTAAGCTGAATAGTACCTTGACCACATGGGCTAAGGTCGCCTTCAACAACGTTACGTAGATCTTCAACTTGAGCAAGCTCAACGTCACGACCCCAGTTGATGCCGAAGTAGTGCTTACCATCTACGTTTGCACCAGCGCCGAAGTCACTCATTACAGCAACAGAGCGGTCAACGATGAATGGTAGCTCTAGGCCAACAGGGCCAAGTGAACCAGGACCAGCACCAACAAGTGCACGGATTTCTTCTTCAGAAGCCATCTCTAGCGGAGAAGCAACCTGTGGAAGGTTTTCTGCTTTCACTTCGTTCAGTTCGTGGTCACCACGGATGATTAGCGCGATGATATCAGCGTCTACTTCATCAGAAGCTTTAACGAATAGAGTCTTAACAGTCTTCTCGATTGCTAGACCGTGTTGCTCTACAAGTTCTGCGATTGTTTTTGCGTTTGGCGTATCAACCAGTTCCATCTCTTGAGTTGGCGCTGCCGCTTCAGTCGTTGGAGCTAGTGCTTCTGCTTTCTCGATGTTCGCTGCGTAATCAGATTCAGAAGAGAATGCGATTAGGTCTTCGCCGCTTTCAGCAAGAACGTGGAATTCTTGAGAGCCGCTGCCGCCGATTGCGCCAGAGTCTGCCAATACTGGACGGTACTCAAGGCCCATGCGGTCGAATGCTTTACAGTAAGCATCGTGCATCGCTTGGTAAGACTTTTCTAAGCCTTCTTTATCGATATCAAAGCTGTACGCATCCATCATAGAGAATTCACGTGCACGCATTACACCAAAACGAGGGCGGCGCTCATCACGGAATTTAGTCTGGATTTGGTACAGGTTTAGAGGTAGCTGTTTGTAAGAGCTGATCTCGTTACGTACTAGGCTCGTTACCACTTCTTCTGCTGTTGGGCTAAGAACAAATGGACGAGAGTGACGGTCTGTGAAACGAAGTAGCTCAGGACCCATCTTTTCAGAACGGCCAGTCTCTTCCCAAAGCTCAAACGGTTGAACTACGGGCATCAAGATTTCAACGGCACCTGCATTATCGATCTCTTGGCGAACGATATTTTCGACTTTACGCAGTACACGTAGACCAGTAGGTAGCCAAGTATATAAACCTGAAGCTAGCTTACGGATCATACCTGCACGTAGCATCAGCTGGTGGCTGATAACTTCTGCGTCGTTTGGAGTCTCTTTCAAAGTAGAAAGAAGGTAGTTACTGGTACGCATTCTATGGTATCCGTTTCATCATTGATAAAAGAAAACTTGCTGTCGTTCGTGACCACAGCAAATCTGATATAGCCGCATATAATATCAGCCTATTTGGGATCTCAAAAGCGTTCAATGTCAGTTACATTGATGAAAAGCGTTTCAACCACGAATTTCACGTTAAGATCGAACAAATTTACCGCATATTCCTTGTTGTCAGGCTTACCTTTCTTATAGGCAGGGCGAGGATCTTGGCCTAATACTTCTTTGATCACCTGAATGATATGGCGCGCTTGTGGATGGCTTGCGAGCTTACTTTGCGCTTGCTGCGAAAAGTTAACGTCGAGCACTTCTGGTTCATCGGCGGCGAACCCTCCCAATGCATCCGGAATTGAATCTGAATAGGGGATATAAGGCTTGATGTCGATGATCGGTGTGCCGTCTACTAAGTCGACGCTGCCGAGATCCAACCAAGTCTGTCCTTTCTCTTGATACACACCTTTTAGTTCAACCGCAGACATGCCAATTCCATTTGGTCTGAATGTGGCACGTGACGCGAATACACCAATACGTTCATTCCCGCCAAGGCGAGGTGGCCTCACAGTTGGTTTCCAGCCTGCTTCAAGGTTCTTGTCGAACAGAAATAGTAACCAAACATGGCTAAATTGCTCGATATCACGAACAGACTCAAGGCAGTTTGCTGCATCAACCAACCTGACTCTTGAGGTGGATGTGGGTACCAACCTGGGCTGCCTTGGCACAGCGAACTTCTCTTTATAAGGAGACTCAATAAAGCCAACAGGTTCAATTGTGTACATAGTTGGGTGTTCTCTGATTACGATTAAGACGGGAAAATATCATAAAATCACTTGTTTTTCTTTTGATAATGATTAACATTTGTAATGTTATAACATATCAATTTAGTTATTTAAGGGAAATACAATGAAACCGAATATCCATCCAGATTACCGTCCCGTGGTTTTTCATGACACCAGTATCGATGAGTACTTCTTAATCGGCTCAACGCTAAAAACAGACCGTACTATCGAATGGGAAGACGGCAATACTTATCCTTACTTCACGATTGAGGTGTCGTCAAAGTCGCATCCTTTCTATACGGGTAAACAACGAGTGCTACATAAAGAGGGACGCGTTGCGAACTTCACTCGTCGTTTTGGTCAATTAGGTAAGGGAGCGAAATAGAATGAAAGTTGTGAAATCACTTAAAAGCGCGAAAAGCCGCCATCCTGATTGCCAGATAGTAAAGCGCAGAGGTCGTCATTATGTTATCTGCAAAACCAATCCGAGATTCAAAGCGGTTCAGAAATAGTCAGTCAAATTGATGTGACGTGAGTGTAAAAACGAGGGGAAAGTCAAACTTTATTCATTTCTCTGTTTTTCTTTTCCCTCGAGAAGAACCTGACAGGATATTGTGTATTAACTTAACGTATGGTGTGTTTTATTTTCAAGTGAATCAATGGGTTATACTATCAGTTATATTTGTAGTGAATGTGTAATTGTGAATTATAAATCTAGATTTTGTATTTAATATAGATTTATTTGCTAATTAATTGTTCAAATAGAGTTAAAAATAGTCGTTTGTTACACATTTTGTAACATTTTGAATTTCTAATTGATAATTTTGTCGCGTACCCTTCGCTGGCAATTTGAACATTTTTGTCACAATTGCATAGGAATCACTACAAGGAGGGAACTGATGAGTTCATCAGCTTCAATAAAAAACAACTCGCCAAAGAAACCTATTTTTACCCGTTTTCTCGATGGTGTTGAATATTTGGGGAACCTATTACCCCACCCGATCACTCTTTTCGCAATCTTCTGTGTCGCTATTCTAGTTACTTCAGGTATCGCAGGATATTTTGATGTGTCTGTTATGGACCCTCGTCCAGAAGGTGCTCCAGGTCGTGCTGCTGACGGTATGATCTACGTTGTAAGCTTACTTAATGCTGAAGGCTTACAGCTCATTGTTACTAATCTAGTGACAAACTTTGTTGGCTTTGCGCCATTAGGTACCGTGCTTGTTGCAATGCTAGGTGTAGCGATTGCTGAGCACTCAGGTCTATTATCTGCGGCGATGCGTGGCATGGTAATGGGCGCATCTAAGCGCATGGTTACGGTAACCGTAGTTTTTGCCGGTATTATCTCTAACACGGCTTCAGAGCTTGGTTATGTAGTACTTATCCCGCTTGCAGCAATGCTTTTCCACTCTTTGGGTCGTCACCCATTAGCAGGTCTAGCGGCAGCATTTGCTGGTGTATCTGGTGGTTACTCTGCAAACCTTCTAATCGGTACGGTTGACCCGCTGCTTTCTGGTATTACAACAACAGCAGCACAAATGATTGACCCGACTTACAACGTTGGTCCTGAATCAAACTGGTACTTCATGTTTGTTTCTACTTTCTTCATCGCGATTACAGGTGCATTTGTAACTGAGAAGATTGTTGAACCAAAACTGGGTAAATACAACGACGAAGAAGCGTCTGAAGATTTATCAAATGATTCAATGGGCAAGCTAACAGACGTTGAGAAGAAAGGCCTTAAGCTTGCGGGTATCGCAGTGCTAGCGGTTTCAGCGCTTCTTGCTTGGACGATTGTTCCAGCTGATGGTGTTCTGCGTTCAGCAGCAGGTACGGTTTCAGGTTCTCCATTCCTGAAAAGTATCGTAGCGTTCATCTTCGTATTCTTCGCAGTTCCTGGTTTTGTTTACGGTAAAGTTACCGGCACAATGAAAACAGACCGTGATGTAATCAATGCAATGTCTAAGTCTATGTCTTCAATGGGCATGTACATCGTACTTGTGTTCTTCGCTGCTCAGTTTGTTGCTTTCTTCAAGTGGACTAACTTCGGTCAAGTATTCGCAGTTGCAGGTGCTACTTTCCTACAAGATATCGGCCTAACGGGTCCAATGTTGTTCTTCGCATTCATCCTAATGTGTGGCTTCATTAACCTGATGATCGGTTCAGCTTCTGCTCAGTGGGCAGTAACAGCGCCAATCTTCGTTCCAATGCTAATGCTAGTAGGTTACGCGCCTGAAACGATTCAAGCGGCTTACCGTATCGGTGATTCAACAACCAACATCATTACGCCAATGATGAGCTACTTTGGTCTTATCCTTGCTGTAGCGACGCGTTACATGAAGAACCTAGGTATCGGTACTCTGATTGCAACTATGCTTCCATACTCAATCGTATTCTTGGTTGGTTGGAGCTTAATGTTCTACGTTTGGGTATTCGTATTTGGTCTACCAGTAGGCCCAGGTGCTGCAACGTACTACACGCCTTAGTCTTAAGGTTTAGATTTGTCTGTAGATGACTTGTTCCTAAAGACAATTCTTGCTTACAGATAGCTCTACTTATAGAGAACAAAAAAACCTGCGTTTATCGCAGGTTTTTTTTCGTTATGCCAACGGGAACTAGTAGGAGTAAGTCATGATGACATTGACGATTTTTCTGCCCGGGCCGCCGATGAACTCAAGGTTTGCTCCGTAAGTTTTTGTGATATTCCAATTTGCTCCGATTATCGCAGAGTAGTCTTCTGCGCTTTGCTGAGATAATTGATACGACAACCCGTCTACACCTAATGCGTTGTTTTCTTGCGTTAACCCTTCACTGTGCATGTAAGCGGCACCCACATAGGGGAAAATGTTACCCCAGTTTTCAGTTTGAATAAGTTGGCCAACTCGAGGGCTGAACAACATGGTTTTGGTATTGGTACGCTCATCGTCGGTGCGAGAGTGCGTCATACTGGCCGGAAGTACATAAGTGAAATCCCCAACCTGACCGACAATATTCATCGAAAATCCCCAGTTTGTGCCTTCCACATCCGGGTAAAACTCTGGGGTACTGACGGATTCTTTAGCGCAAGTGGGCAACCTTGGGTGATTATCGCAAGCTTTAAAGAGTGAGGTCGGTATTTCGGCTGTTAATTGAGTACCACCCGAGAAACGCCCAACATGTACGCCCATTTGTAGGAAGGGAAACACCCAAGCCGCAGCGCGCAGCTGCATGCTTTTGCTCTCGATTTCAGGATCGCCAAATGACACCTGCGAAAGGTCGTATCTGTCTCCTAAATCTACGTCGCCAACTTGCACGCCTAAGTCATACATTTCGATATTTTGTGCAGAAGCGTTACCGATGAATGAAAGAGAAAACGGTAGAGGCAGGGCATAACCGAGATCAATGGCCTTTTGGGCATGAAAAGGTAAAGCGTGTTCCCACTTCTTATTGAGCTTCTGCTGTGTTTCGGCATCAGGAAAATCGACTCGTGCACTTTCTTCTGCCCAACTTGATGTCGCGCCGATAGCCAATGCGACAACCGCACTTAACGTTATTAACTTTGTCATGGTGACCTCTTAAAACGCTTCGTTGATCGACAGATAAAGGCCTTGTGCATCATTGGAGCCAAAGCCGAGGTCGACACGAACGTTCATACGAGGTTGGAGTTCATAACGATAGCCAACGCCATAGCTGTAAATTTTATCCTGATACAGGTCATTGATGTTTTCAGCCGTTGTTGCGAGACCGGCCCACATCGTAAAGCCGTGTTTGGTGTAATCACCATTGCTCATAAATGACTGGCGATACTCCATGGTGTGCTCGACGCTGTGCATATCACGGTAGCGTCCGTAATAGATGCCACGCATGGAATCTTGGCCGCCAAAGGTTGGCAGTTCGTAATAGGGAACGTCGCCTGCGCTGAAATTTGCAGTATTGAGGAAAGCCAAGGTGGAGCCTTTGATTGGTGTCCAGTACAGACGGTAATCGGCTTCAGCTTTTTCAAAATTGGAGTCACTGCCAAAGTTGTCTTGGTAGCTCGCATATTCAAGGCTCAGAAACTGACCTTGACGAGCATTTACTGCGATGTCGCGGGTATCCCATTGTAAGGCTACACCTACCCCTAGCGTGAAGGGGTTATCTTGACCGTAGATAAAATCGGTATCTTGAGCGACGTTTGATGAAATAGATTCTTCAATCGCCTTTTTGTACTGCAGGCGAAGTATTGGCCCTAGGTAAATGTTGTTACCCAAGTGCATTCCGAGATCAGCGTTGTAGGTGACGAAGTCATAGTCGACTAAGTTCTCTTCATCTTTACCGTTATTGGCCCCTGACTGATAACCAGTACCGAAATAGTACAAGCTTTGTTTACCCATCGACAATTGGCCGAAGTAGCGAAGTTTATTCTGTGGAGAAAATATTTTTTGTTTAGAGCGAACACCAAAACCGACGCCGCTATCCATTTCATTGGCGATACCGACTAATGTGATGGAAGATCGTTGAGTTTTACTCGGTTGTTCAGGTGTTGTGTTAAATGAGTACAATCCACCGATGGCAAGCATAAAGCCCGTTTCTGGCATGTAAGCCGGGCCCCCAAGCAGTGAAAATAATCCGCTATCTTTGTTGTCTGGTGTTGAGGGGAGAACGGTATCTTCTTGTGCTAAAGAAGTAGAAGAGAATCCAAGGAGCAGGGAGCAGATCCATTGCAACGAGCCAAAAATAGTCGTTGTTTTACGTAGCATGGTGCACTCATGTGTTCACTAAAAGAGGGAGTATCCATGTCTGCGCTACGAGGAGGTAATGATCCGTTTCAATATCTGATATGTGTTAAGTGTATATCGTTGTTGGGATAAGGCTTGGAGCACCATCTTGACCGATTTCAAAATGGTGCATGTAAAATAGGTTGGCTCGTTTATTTGGACGAATAAACTCATAATCCCGCAAACCGATAGGTGACGCCTAGCTCGAATGACCAGCCCACGTCTCGTTGTATCAAAGCGCTGTCGCTGTCGTGATGAATTAAGTCTGATCGAGCGATACCAATCCAAGTTGGCGTGAACTCATAAAGCCCGATCAACCCCGCTTGATAAACAAACGTCGACTCCGCATCAAACTGGTTTAACCCTGAGGCAGAAGCTTCGGTGTTAGAAATACCATAAAGGTGACTGGACAGTTTCTTGTCACGATAATCGATCTCTAGGTAGGGCGTAATGGTGAATGGCTGCGTCCAGGTTTCTAATGTTCTGCCTAAGTGAAGCTGAACTTCGTAGCCGCTATGTTCTGAAGTCACATCGTGTAAGTAGGTAAGTCGTGCGCCTACCGTACCTAATGTTATCCCCAGCTCTCCATTACCATCTCTGTCTTGAATGCCATTAGGTAGGTCGACAAAAGTGTCTGACACCTCAGCAAAACGCCAATTTCCAGATAGTCCTACGTAAGGGAGCAGTTGCCAATTGGCTAAGCTGCCATCAATAAAGCCTTTTGGGCCTGAGTAGAATAGGTTGGGTGTCGCGCCAAATTGAGGGGCACTTTTAGTGGAGAAAACACTTTCACCGTAGGTGATGCTGCCTCCGATGATTCCGAACTCTTTATTAGCAAGGTCTTCACCAGCAAAGTTTTCATCGGCAAAAGAAACTTGGGTGTTGCAAAAAAGAATGGATAGCGAGAGGGCGATTCGACGAACCATAATCAATACTCCGTTATTGTAATAAATATCAAGAACGGAGTATGTCGATTAAAATTTCATCGGGACTACAGCTATTAAGAAACGACGATCAAAGGTGTCGTCATTCGGAAGGCTGTGGTTAGCGTTTGGCTAGCAGGCGATCGAGGTGGTTGGCAAACTCACGACGGTCGGTTTGAGAAAGGGCACTTGGTCCACCCGTTTGGATGCCACTTGAGCGCATAGTATCCATAAAGTCACGAATGTTCAGACGCGCTTTGATGGTCTCTTTGGTGTAAAGCTCACCACGAGAGCTGAGGGCTTGCCCACCTTTGGTGATCACTTCGTCAGCCAGGGGGATATCGGATGTAATCACAAGATCGCCAGGTTCAGTGCGTTTTACGATTTCATCATCAGCAATATCAAATCCGCTTGGCACTTGAATTGAGTGAATGTTATTACGTTTAGGAACAGGAACCAGATGGTTTGCCACAAAGGTACATTCAACCCCTGTGCGCTCAGCTGCGCGTACGATTGTTTCTCGGATAACCTTTGGACAAGCGTCCGCATCAACCCATATCTTCATAGTGTTCTATTTCTCTGTTAGCTTATTTATCGGTCAACTTATTGTTCAGTTAACTTATTGTTCAGTCAACTTGGCTTCAAGTGTGGCAACGCGAGCAGTGAGTTCAAGGATTTGCTTTTCCAGTTGGCTAACACGATCAAGTGCCGGCTCTTCTTGTGTCGCGACTTCAACTTTAGGAACGCGATTTGCGCTTTTCCAGCTCTTGATAGTCGTGATTAAAGCGGGCATCGGAACGGATGTGCTCATACGAGCCTTAACTAAAGCAACTGTCGGCTCTTTCCCTTGCGCTTGCAGTCCTTCAAGCACTGATTTCAACTCTTCAGAAACATCTTTTGTCAGCATGTTGACCTCCATTTTTAGTCTTCAGTCATTTTACTCGCTCTGGTGAATGATAGCGAATCATAAAACCGCCCATGGCTTGTGAGAGATCTCTTACAAAGGCTGTGAGATAACACGAATACATCGCTAGAGAGATTGATGTGCATATAGTTAAGGTGTTGAATTTTATTTGTTTTATATAATTAACAACTTTCTTGAATTCAAAATGTGATGCAAATCTATTGTCCGAAATCCTAAATCGCGTAAATTAAACCTTGTCGGAAGGATTCTGACACGGAACAGGAAAGCACCAAGGATTTGGTTATCTTCAGGATGAAGATTTGGTTACTTAGGATTGAGTGATCAAGCATGGAGCGTAAGGACATTGTAGGGATACAGTCAGTTAACAGGAAGTTAGCTGCAACGGAATGACAATGGACACCTTTAGGATTAAAGGGTTGGATTAGCATCAGGACGATGTAAAGGACACCGCTCACGGAACAAGTGATGTGCGCTAACTAGGATTGTTAGCTTTCAGGATGATTGGACACCGCTAGGACGGCGAAGTAAAGGAAAGAGCTGAAGGATTACAGCCACTATTATGGATGATGCATGGAGCATTAATTAGTAGCCGGACTGCTGCGAGTAAGACCCTAGCCCTGACACTTCGGTGTCGGGGCTTTTCTTTTCCTGAGGCTTTTCTCTATCTAGGAGGCTCTTTTTAATCGAGAGCTTTTTCATCTAAGAGTGCAACATCTGCTTTTCTGCTAATGGTCAACACAAGGAGTGTTTTATGACGATAGCAACCTCAAGAACGCTGTTGGTACCTTATACTGAACAGCTAGAACTCGACTTTATCAAGTTAAATTGCTGCCCCATTAATCGTGCTGAAATGAATGGGCCTCACTCTGTCGCCTCTGCGAAGCATCTTTTTCAAGAAATACTGCAAGATAACGTAGGCTTTTGCCGCGCGATCATCCACAACCAAACCCGTGAATATCTTGGACATGTCTTTGTTTCATCGGAAAAGGGGAAGCATGAACTTGGCTTTATTTTGGATAAAGAATACTGGAATCAAGGTTTTGCTAGTGAGGTACTTAAGCCTTTCTTTAGTTTAGTGCGTTTTGAAGAGCGTCTAACGAATGTTGTTGCGACTGTGAATGTCGGCCACAACCCATCGATTAAGCTATTAGAAAAATTAGGCTTTGCATTTAAAGAGACCAAACAAGATCAGTTTGGCCCTTATCATGAATATCGTTATACCGAGTATTGCGACGTTACATTCTATGAGGCTGTAGCTCAAACCGCATAGAACGGAAGCCTACCATGGTCAGTTTCCCTTGGTATAGGTCATCACCCAACGCTGAAAACTCAAATTGATACACAGTGTGCCAGCGCCAAATGGTGGTGAGCTCATGGCGCATCTTAAGTTTATGACCACTAAAGGCAACACTTAATAGCTGTAAGTCGAGCTCTTTACATTTTCTTGCAATGGCAGCTTTCGCAAGCTCAGATTGCCTGCGCTGCTGCCAAAACAGAAAGCAAAAGAAGCACAGCATCAAAATAGCCAATAAGTTATCTATCATTTAATCCATACTTCCTTTTATCTCTCTATTCCGTTCGTGATTTGAGCTTTTTGTTAAGAGCTACTGAGCTGTTATGTCTGGTATCTATTGCGACTTAGCCGCTTGTTGTAATTCAACAAGTGCATTGGCAAGTTCTGGTGATGGGTTTGAGTTCAATAATGGTAAAAATACCATTCTCAGAGTTGGAATCATCACTAAATCTGCAAATAACTGATTGAACAGGTTTTGGTTGCCCGTTTGTGCGAGACGCAGCAAGAACTGCTCAGCAATCGATGGATCTTGCAGTGCGTGCCAACTGCGACCTGCCAAACCAATTAACACTTCTTGGTGACTTAAGCGCGGGCTAGCCAATACTTGATGAATCACGGCGTTGGTTGTGGTTTGTTCTGCGCCAGAAAGGGCACGTACCAGTGCTGACAGTAAGAACAGATCTGGCTCTTGACTGTTGATCTCATTTTCAGCCATCTCTTGTAAGCGTTGAGCCAGCTTGTCATTAATTTGCGTGTGCTCAAGCGCCCCTAGTGTTGCGTATAGAGGTTCTGATGGCAGTTTATTCAATGCTTTGCGAATCGCGACACCATTTTGTTGGCTGCCTAAACGAGCACACATATCTGTGATGCCTTGTAGGCCAACGGTTTTCCAGTTGTCCCAGCCTAGATCGCCTGTGAAGTAGTGTTGAGCGTGTTCGTAGTATTGGCTCGTTGCAAGGTCTAAACCTGCTCTTACTTGGCTATGGAACACGGCCATTTTGTCTTCTGAAGGCTTGAAGGTATATGGGTTGTTTGACAGCTTTTGTTGTTGCTCTTCGCTGATCTCACCGTTCAAACGTGTGCCCATCGCTTCGATAACAAACTTAAGGAAATTGCCGATATCACCTTGATGTAATAGGCCTCTTTCGTCCAGTTTGAATTTTAGGAACCAGATCCACGGTTGCTTGTGTTCGTTCCAGTAACTAATCGCTAAGTGAGCTTGTTTCTGAAGTGGAAATGGGTACGGCTGTTTCCCTTGCTCAACATCAGAGAATAAGGTGTTGTCGATCTTCTGAATACGGCGACCTAGGTCGTAGATATCGTATTGGCAACCGCTATTCTTTAGTAACTGAGTGAGCGTGTGAATCGTTTCCATAGTAATAAAGCTCCTAACTTTCTTTCCTAAATAGATGGTACTCTATGCCCCAATTTCAAGGTCACTAGATAAATAACTTGGTGAAAAATGACAGCAGCCACAAAGTTACCTCTTTTACTTCAACAATTAGAACAACAAATGCGCCAATGTTCCCTATGGAGCACGCTTCCGCCTTCGGATGAAGCTCTGGCGAGCGTAGAACCTTTTGCTATTGATTCTCTACAGCCAGAAGAGTGGTTGCAGTGGATCTTTATCGTTAAGATCAACGCAATGATGGATGCGAAAATGCCGCTACCGAAGGGCTTTGCTATCCATCCTTATTTTGGTGAAGTGTGGAAAAATGAGGCAGACAAAGTCGAACTGCTAGTGACGATTCAGAGCATTGATGAGGTATGCGCGTAATGTTAGAGATCATTTATCAAGATGAGTACTTTGTCGCGGTGAATAAGCCCGCTGGCATGTTAGTGCATCGCTCATGGTTGGATAAACACGAAACGCAATTTGTTATGCAGACACTGCGTGATCAAATTGGTCAGCATGTCTTTCCGTTACACCGTTTAGACAGACCGACATCAGGTGTGTTGGTATTTGCCTTATCGAGTGAGGTTGCTTCACAGGTGATGCCAATGTTCGCTAATCATGAGATGCAAAAAACCTATCATGCGATTGTCCGTGGTTGGATAGAAGAGGGCGATACGCTCGATTATGCACTTAAGGTTGAGCTGGATAAGATCGCAGATAAGTTCGCGAAAGAAGACAAAGAAGCGCAAGAGGCTGTAACAGTCTATGAACCGCTAGCAAAAGTAGAAGTGCCATATTCAACAGGGCGTTTTCCTACGAGCCGCTACTGCTTGGTTGAGATGATGCCAAAGACAGGCCGCAAACATCAGCTGCGTCGTCACATGGCTCACCTAAGACATCCGATTGTCGGTGATACCTCACATGGTGATGGTAAGCACAACCGACTGTTCCGTGATGATTTAGATTCGCACCGCTTGTTGTTGCACGCTTCTGAGCTTCGCTTTATCCATCCTTTCACAAAAGAAGAGTTGGTGATGAAAGCCAACCTGGATGAAACTTGGCTAAGGTTGTTTGAAACCTTTGAGTGGGATACTAACTTAATCGATGCTCAAACTTGCTTGTCTAAGTAAGTCACGCGTGTTTTAAGCAATCGCGAGTCTAAGTGAATAGAGAAAATAGAATAAAAAACAAAGGGCTGATAGTGATATCAGCCCTTTTTGTATCTGTATAACATTAACGGCATAACTAATGTTGGTTAGTTAACAGTAATAGTTAGTCGCGGGATCATTTTAGCTTTTCTAGATCGGCTTCGATCTCAGCAATCTTACTTGATACCACTTTCTCTAGATGGCGTAAGTCGGTAAGGATCTTCTGCTTCACATCCACCTCAGCCGTTGGCGTCGGTTTGGTGATCTTGTTGAGCTCATCAATCACAAGAGTGAGGTTGCGGTTAATCTCTGTCACTTCTTTGTATTGATTATTGCCACCGCTAACAAGCACACTTTTTACTTGTCGTGGGTACTTAAACTTAACGCTTTTCGCGAACAGTTCACCTTTCTGCTTACGAAAGTAAATCTTCAGGATATCTTTGTGCGCTTCTTGGCGAAGGGAGTAACGTTCAATCTGTTTAGGTTCGTGGATACCTAAGCCAGTGAGGTTTGGATACATAAGCGACCTCTAGGTTATGAATGTAATACTTTTATGTAATTGACTTGATCAATGTAGCAGCCTAACGACGAGCTAGATAGTTGATATCTGTGAATTGATTGTAAGTTGTGGGCAAGATCGCTCTCTATCTTTGCCCACACTTATTTGGTTATTAAACCTGCTTTTAGACTGAATTCGCTGTCTAAGGTGCCAGTTCAGAAACGTGCTCGGTTAATCGTTCTCTTAGCGCCTGCTCTTGCTCTTCAGACAACCTTCCTCCCGCTTCACTGGTCAGAATAAACAAATCCTCTGCTCGCTCACCTATGGTGGTGATTTTGGCACCGTGTAAGTTGATGTCTAGCTCCGCAAAGGTTGCACCGACTTGAGCCAATAACCCCGGCGTATCAAGGGCTCTTAACTCCATCAAGGTGCGTTTCTTGCTCTTGGTTGGTAGGAACTCAACTAAGGTTTTTACTTTAAAGTGCTGCAAGTTACGTGGCGTGCGGCGTGTCTTAATCTTAGTTGGGCGGCCATCAGCCAATACATGAGTCAGATGTTTAGCAACGGCTTTGTGTCTTGCTTCATCAATGGCTTCACCATGTTGGTCTAGTACGATAAAGGTATCCAAAACATGACCATCTTTGCTGACCATGACTTGGGCGTCATGAACGTTAAAGTTACGTCTGTCGAGTTCGGCAACCACGGTCGCAAACAGTGCTGCTTGGTCTTTACAGTAAACGAACACTTCTGTGCCACCACGCGTCGCTTTTTTGCTGATCAGCACGAGTGGTTGGCTTGGGTCTTCTAGGAGAAGTAAGTGCTCGCAGTGCCAAGCGATTTGTTTATGTGTGTGGCGCAAGAAATAATCAGCTTTAAAGCGTTGCCACAACACTTCAATCTCACGAGCGGTGAAGCCTTCTTTACGCAGCAGTGCTGATGCCATTTGTTGGTTGTGACGAATACGGTCTCTGACATCGACTGGGTTTTCCAATCCGCGGCGCAGTGCGCGCTGCGTAGAGTGGAATAGCTCAGCTAACAGGGTTCGTTTCCAACTGTTCCATAGCTCAGGGTTCGTCGCACAGATATCGGCAACGGTTAAGCAAACCAGTAGCTCGAGTGATTCTTCATCACGCACTTTTTTGGCGAATTCGGTGATCACATCTGGGTCGTAGATATCACGACGTTGAGCCGTTACTGACATCAGCAGGTGATTTTGAACTAGCCACGCCACTTGTTTGGCTTCAGGCTTTGAGAGCCCATGTTCAATACAGAAAGAGTAAGCCTCAACCGCACCAATCTCAGAGTGGTCTCCGCCGCGGCCTTTACCTATGTCGTGGAAGATAGCGGCAAGAATCAGCAACTCTTTCTTCTGTACTCGAGGATACACTTCACAGCAGATAGGGTGCTTATCGTGGTTTTCGATTTGACCAAAGCGGTTGATGTGCTTGAGCAGGCGGATACTGTGTTCATCCACGGTGTAAACATGGAATAGGTCAAACTGCATCTGACCAACGATCTGGCTCCATTGTGGTAAGTACGCCGAGAGTACGCCCAACTTGTGCATTAAGCTAAAGGCCTTGTGCAGAGCATTTGGGTGGCGAACTAGATCCATAAACTTGTCACGAGCTTCAGGAATGGTATGCAGGAATCGGTTCAATCGACGGCGTGCAGTTCGCAGTTGTCGTAATGTTGGGGGACTAACCCCTTCGATAGTCGAGTCATTGGCGATATGGATGAACATATCGAGAATGGTTTCTGGTCTTGCTTGGAATAGGGCAGGCTTGCGCGCTTCGATCAACGAACCTCGGCGTTGGAAGTCGTCGTCGAGAATTTCAGCGTCTTGGGTTTGACCGCCATTGATGATCGCTTGATCGAACAGCTTAAGCAGCATCTTATTCAGTTCAGCAACACGACGAAGGGTTCGGTAGAACTCTTTCATCATCATCTCAACACCGCGGTTGCCTTCGCCCGTATAACCCAGGTGTTCAGCGACTTGAGCTTGATGGGCAAAGGTGAGGCGGTTGTCGTAACGGCGCAGTTCAATGTGCAGTGCAAAACGAACTCGCCATAGGAAATCTTGGCACTCAACTAATTCACGATACTCCGCATCGGTTAGAAAGCCGTATTTGCTCATCTCTAACAAAGAGGTCGCACCGAAATGGCGACGTGCAACCCAGCTCAGGGTATGGATGTCTCTGAGTCCGCCCGGAGTCGATTTAATGTCCGGCTCTAGGTTGTAAGTGGTGTCGTGGTAGCGAGCGTGACGCTCTCTCTGTTCTTGAATCTTAGCCTTGTAGAAGGTTTCACTTGGCCAAAATGAATCGGAGTGAATCTTCAGTTTTAGCTCTTGGAAAGTGTCTTCACTGCCACATAACAATCGTGATTCTTGAAGGTTGGTCGCAACGGTTAAATCATCAATGCCGATTTCAAGACATTCGGCAATTGTGCGCACAGCGTGGCCGACTTCTAATCTTAGATCCCAGAGTAGGGTGATGAATTGGCTGACCTTCTCGCCGAGCGCTGGTGGCAATGTTTTTTGCGAGACGATGAGAATATCAATGTCAGACAAAGGATGCAGTTCGCCACGACCATAACCACCCACTGCGACAAGTGAAATATGAGGCAGTTTGTTGAATCCGAAATTTTCCCACAAACGATTGAGAAGTAAATCCATGTATTCGGAGCGCAGTAGAACCAAATCGGTGACGGGGTGGTGGTTCAGAAATTCATTTTTTTGATACTGCGTGAAG
Organism: Vibrio sp. 10N.261.46.A3; assembly: GCF_041472995.1. Lineage (NCBI taxonomy): Bacteria > Pseudomonadati > Pseudomonadota > Gammaproteobacteria > Vibrionales > Vibrionaceae > Vibrio > Vibrio sp. 10N.261.46.A3. The sequence goes on from NZ_JBFRRH010000027.1 coordinate 116,509, forward strand.
ATCTCGAGCTGATTTTTTAATTCGCAGATTTCAATTTGTTCGTCATTGAACGTAAGAGGGCATTGATAAGGCATAGTCTGCTATCCGTGCAAGCAAATGAGAATAGTAAACAATTTAACAGAAGCTGATGGAAAATCGAAATTGAGCGGATAAAAAAATATCCTCGACAATGCGAGGATATTTTCAAAAGGCTGATGCGTTCAGTTCGGTGAACTAAGCGTTCTTCATGATACGTGGGATTGTATCATCGCTGCGCAGTGTTAGTACTTCACAACCAGTATCAGTTACAACCAGAGTGTGCTCCCATTGAGCCGAGTTCTTGCTGTCTGCTGTGTATACTGTCCAGCTATCTTCGTCATCAAGACGACAGCCAAACTTACCCGCGTTGATCATTGGCTCGATAGTGAAGCACATGCCGGCTTTTAGTACGGTGCGATCGCTGTTCTTGTAGTGAACCACTTGTGGATCTTCGTGGAACTCAGAACCAATGCCGTGGCCACAGTAATCTTTAACAATAGAGAACTTCGCACGTGGGTTGTTCTTGTTGTTTGTTTTGATGTACTTCTCGATAGCAGTACCGATTTGACCAAGTTGAACACCTGGCTTAACTTGGCGCATGCCTTCGTAAAGTGCTTCTTGAGCAACCATGCACAGACGCTTGTTTGCTGGAGAAACCTCACCCACAAGGAACATCTTAGAGGTGTCACCGTGGTAACCCTGTGGACGAACGCTTAGATCAGCGTTTTCGTCATCAGGAATGATTACCGTGATATCAACGTTAAGAATGTCGCCATCTTTTAATACAGCCGGTTTGAATTGACCTGTGCTGCCAGTCTCATCTTGTGATGCTGGAATACCGTGACACACAATGTGGTTGATAGACGTACAGATTGACTTAGGGAAACCGTGGTAATCAAGTGGTGCTGAGTATGCGCCTCTTTCTAGAGCGTACTCGTGACAGATTTGGTTTAGCTCTTCTGTCGTTGTACCTACTTGGATATGAGGTTCAATCATCTCTAGAATTTCAGAAGCCAGCTTGCCGGCGACGCGCATTTTTTCAATTTCTTCAGCAGTTTTAATTTTTACAGCCATTGCATATCTCTTAATTTGGTAGCACCTAAGTGTGCATATTGGGGCTATTCTATCAGTGCAGCATTTTAGCGCAACATTCCCATGTCCATACATTGCTGGTGGATACTGCTCAACGTGAGTGAATCGTGATCGATTTATTGAGCCTGAAGTGAATGAATAGCGACACTATTTATAGGCGAAATTCTCCGATAGGGATCAGTATAGCAGTCGCCATTTTTAGAATTTTTTCTAGCCATAGATAGACAAAATATGGTATAAAGCGCGCCGGACATCAGGACTGTTTTCTCCAATTGGCGAAACAAGCTTTATGTCCACTAACTTATTTCTTTAAATCACACACATTCCGACACATGTTCCGGGGTGCCTCAACAACACAGATAACGGCTGAAAAGTGGTTAGTTGTTAGGGGTCGGATTCATGGGGGATGTGGAGGCCTAACCCCATAGAGGATTTTAAAATGGCAACTGTATCAATGCGCGATATGCTTAAAGCTGGTGTTCACTTCGGTCACCAAACTCGTTACTGGAACCCAAAAATGAAGCCATTCATCTTTGGTGCTCGTAACAAAGTACATATCATCAACCTAGAAAAAACTGTACCAATGTTCAACGAAGCTCTAGCTGAAATCGCTAAAGTTGGCGAGAAGAAAGGTAAAGTTCTTTTTGTTGGTACTAAGCGCGCTGCATCTGAAGCTGTTAAAGAAGCTGCTATCAACAGCAACCAGTTCTACGTTAACAACCGCTGGTTAGGCGGTATGCTAACGAACTACAAAACTGTTCGTCAGTCTATCAAGCGTCTGAAAGAACTTGAAGCGCAAGCTCAAGACGGTACTTTCGACAAGCTTACTAAGAAAGAAGCTCTAATGCGTACTCGTGAAATGGAGAAGCTAGAGAAATCTCTTGGTGGTATCAAGAACATGGGCGGCCTTCCAGACGCTCTATTCGTAATCGATGCTGATCACGAACACATCGCAGTTAAAGAAGCAAACAACCTAGGTATCCCAGTTTACGCTGTAGTTGATACTAACTCTAACCCAGACGGCGTTGACTTCGTTATCCCAGGTAACGATGATGCAATCCGTGCAGTACAGCTTTACCTAAACGCTGCTGCAGACGCGGTTAAAGAAGGTCGCAACAAAGATGTTGCTGCTGTAGCTGCTGAAAAAGACGGTTTTGTAGAAGCTGAATAATAGCGGCTCTGAGCCATATTTAGTTCACATTAAGCGGTCATAATCGATGGCTTAACGGACTGAATACAGTCAATATCAGGGGCCAATTAATTAGGCCCCTGTTTTTTATCTTTTTTAGAATTTACTGAGGAATAGAGAATGGCAACTGTAACTGCAGCTCTAGTTAAAGAACTTCGTGAACGCACAGCTGCGGGCATGATGGAATGTAAAAAAGCGCTTGTTGCTGCTGAAGGCGACATCGAGCTAGCAATTGAAAACATGCGTAAATCTGGCGCAGCAAAAGCAGCTAAGAAAGCTGGTAACGTTGCTGCTGAAGGCGCAATCATCATCAAAGAAGCAAACGGCGCAGCTGCTCTTCTTGAAGTTAACTGCCAAACTGATTTCGTAGCTAAAGATGCAGGTTTCCTTGCATTCGCTAACGAAGTTGCTGAAGTTGCTCTAGCAGAACGTCTAGAAATCGCTGAACTTCAAGCTAAATTTGAAGAAGCGCGTATCGCACTAGTAACTAAAATCGGTGAAAACATCAACATCCGTCGCGTACAATTCGTTGAAGGTGTTGCACTAGCTTCTTACCGTCACGGCGAGAAAATCGGTGTTGTTGTTGCTGGTGAAGGCGAAGCTGAAACTCTTAAGCACGTTGCAATGCACGTTGCTGCATCACGTCCTGAGTTCCTAAACCCAGAAGACGTACCTGCAGACGTAGTTGAGAAAGAAAAAGCAGTTCAAGTTGAAATCGCTATGAACGAAGGCAAACCAGCTGAAATCGCAGAGAAAATGGTTGTTGGCCGTATGAAGAAATTCACGGGCGAAATCTCTCTAACTGGTCAAGCTTTCATCATGGAGCCTAAGCAAACTGTTGGCGCTATCCTTAAAGAGAAAGGCGCTTCAGTATCTAACTTCGTACGTCTAGAAGTTGGTGAAGGCATCGAGAAAGCAGCTGAAATGAGCTTTGCTGACGAAGTTGCAGCGGTACAAAAAGGTTAATCCTTAGCGTATTGTTTGAAAAGAGACCGTGGCAAATGCTGCGGTCTTTTTATGAATAGTGAATTATTTTTTAGCTGTTATGAATGCAAACTGAGCTATTCAGTTTTTATCCATGACTGTTAATCATCAACTCTTTGGAAGGTAAACTCCATGACTACGAACCCTAAACCGGCGTATCAACGTATTCTGTTAAAACTTAGCGGTGAAGCACTACAAGGCGAAGAAGGTTTTGGTATTGACCCGACGATCCTTGATCGTATGGCTCAAGAAGTGAAAGAATTGGTTGAACTAGGTGTTCAAGTAGGCGTTGTTATCGGTGGCGGTAACCTTTTCCGTGGTGCAGGCCTTGCTGAAGCAGGTATGAACCGCGTTGTTGGTGACCACATGGGTATGCTTGCAACGGTAATGAACGGCCTTGCAATGCGTGACGCTCTTCACCGTGCTTACGTAAACGCACGTGTAATGTCAGCAATCCCTCTTAAAGGTGTGTGTGACGACTACAACTGGGCAGATGCAATCAGCCAACTACGTCAAGGTCGCGTTGTGATCTTCTCTGCTGGTACGGGTAACCCATTCTTCACTACGGATTCTGCTGCATGTCTACGTGGTATCGAAATCGAAGCTGACGTAGTTCTAAAAGCGACAAAAGTAGATGGTGTATTTACTTCTGACCCTGTAGCAAACCCAGACGCAGAGTTGTATGATACGTTGTCTTACAACACGGTTCTTGATAAAGAACTTAAAGTAATGGACTTGGCTGCATTTACGCTAGCACGTGATCACAAAATGCCAATCCGTGTATTTAACATGAATAAACCAGGCGCACTACGTCGCGTGGTTATGGGTGAAACTGAAGGTACATTAATCAGCGACGCTGACTAATTTTTCGGGCTTACTGAGGTGTTGTACCTTGGTAAGCTTATCCTTATCACTCCAAATAAAAAGCTTTCTTGAAGAAAGAACATAATCAAGGTGAAATTGTGATTAACGAAATCAAAAAAGACGCTCAAGAGCGCATGGTAAAAAGTGTTGATGCACTAAAAAACAGCCTGCAAAAGATTCGTACAGGCCGTGCGCACCCGAGCCTACTTTCTGGTCTTACTGTTGAGTACTACGGTGCTCCAACGCCTTTGACTCAAGTAGCTAACGTTATCGCTGAAGATGCACGTACACTAGCTATTACAGTGTTTGATAAAACACTGACTCCTCTAGTTGAAAAAGCTATCCTGACATCTGACCTAGGCCTAAACCCTATGTCTGCGGGTACAGTTATCCGTGTTCCACTTCCACCGCTAACGGAAGAGCGTCGTAAAGACCTAGTTAAAATCGTTCGTGGCGAAGCTGAAGGTGGTCGTGTTGCTATCCGTAACATCCGTCGTGACGCGAATGGCGATCTAAAAGCACTTCTTAAAGATAAAGAAATCTCTGAAGATGAAGATCGTAAAGCACAAGACGAAATTCAAAAGCTAACTGACGCTGCGGTTAAGAACGTAGACGAAGTTCTAGCTGTTAAAGAAAAAGAGTTGATGGAAGTTTAATTTTCCATATTCTTTTCTTTCCGGAAAAACGCTGTACTCACGGTGCAGCGTTTTTTTATGCTACTCTGTTCGACTATTAGAATTTGATTCACTCTTTTATGCATAATTCTCAAGCGTTCACAGACTCTCTTCCTAAACACATTGCTATCATTATGGATGGTAATGGTCGCTGGGCAAAAGCTCAGGGCAAGCCTCGCGTCTTTGGCCATAAAAACGGTGTTCAAGCCGTTCGTAAAACTATCTCTTCTACAGCCAGACTTGGCATTAAAGCCGTTACTCTTTTTGCGTTTAGTAGCGAAAACTGGCGTCGTCCTGAAGAAGAAGTCGGTATCTTGATGGAACTGTTTATTTCAGTGCTGTCGAGTGAAGTTAAACAGCTTCATAAAAATAATCTACAACTTCGTGTTATTGGTGATAAAAGTCGTTTCAATGATCGACTACAAAAGAAGATAGAAGAAGCGGAAGCTTTGACTAGCACCAATACGGGTATGGTTATCAATATTGCAGCTAACTACGGCGGTAAGTGGGATATTCAGCAAGCAATGACCTCTATTGCTCAACAGGTAAAGTCTGGCGATATTAATGTAGATGACATTGATGAAGCTATGATTACACAGCACCTGACGATGGCAGATATTCCTGAAGTCGATCTACTTATCCGCACCAGTGGCGAATGCCGCATTAGTAATTTTATGCTTTGGCAGTTGGCTTACGCCGAAATGTATTTCACTGAACAATTCTGGCCAGACTTTAATGAAGACAGCTTAGTAGAAGCTGTGACTTGGTTTGTTAACCGTGAGCGTCGTTTTGGATGCACCGGTGAGCAAATTAAAGCTCTGATGGACAGTTAATAAGGATTTTTTGGTTTGAAACAACGAATTATTACGGCGTTGATTTTAGCTCCCCTAGTTATTCTAGGTATTTTCGAGTTATCACTTCCTACATTTATTCTTTCACTAGCGGTAATCTCGCTATTGGGTTTTTGGGAGTGGACTCAGTTTGTTGAAAGCAAATCGCGTTATTTAGCGTTGATTCCAACGGTTGTGGTTAGTGCTGCAAGTTTTGCTTTTATCCCTTTTGACGCATTTAGCCTTAATAACTTATCTACTGCTCACTACGCCATTCTAACGATTGGCTCGATTTGGTGGGTAATCGCGAGTGGCATGGCGGTGACTTATCCTAAGTCTATGCCTGCATGGAAAGACTCTTCTCTTCTTCGTCACGCCTTTGGTGTGCTGACTCTGCTGCCATTCTTCTGGAGTGTGGTTATCCTGCGTGCTAACGGTATCGATGCTGATCCTTACCACGGTGCAAAACTGGTAATGTTTGTTTGCTTGCTTGTTTGGGCGGCGGACAGCGGTGCTTATTTTTCAGGAAAGAGTTTTGGTAAGCGTAAAATGGCACCAGCGGTAAGCCCGAATAAGACGATTGAAGGTCTTATTGGTGGCATTATTACTGCGGTGATCGTGGCTTGGCTCTTTGCTGACTTGTTTGACATCCAATTCACAAGCCCACTTCACATGATTGTTATTACCCTTGTGACCGTTGTTATTTCTGTTCTAGGTGACCTTGTTGAAAGCATGTTTAAGCGTGTTTCTGGGGTGAAAGACAGCAGTAATCTGATTCCTGGTCATGGTGGTATACTAGATAGAATAGATAGCTTAACGGCTGCATTCCCTGTCTTTGCTCTACTTTATTTAGCATTCTAATAAAAAAGGGCAGTGATTCTGCCCTTTATTACATTTCTACGGTCATATGTGATGCGAAATCTAACTATCCTTGGCGCCACCGGCTCAATTGGTGCAAGTACACTAAAAGTCGTTGAGCAAAACCCAGATCTCTATTCAGTGGTTGCACTGGCTGCAGGCTCGAATGTTGAAAAGATGCTGGCGCTAGTTGAAAAGTGGCAACCAAGCTATGTTGCTATGGCTTGCCCTGATGCTGCGTCTCAACTGACTGAAGTGTTGTCCGTGAATTACCCTAACGTAAAAGTGCTTTCAGGCACTGAAGGCATGTGCCAGGTTGCTTCTCTAGAAGACGTGGACACGGTAATGGCTGCGATTGTGGGAGCGGCAGGTTTACTTCCTACTATGTCTGCGGTTAAGGCTGGTAAGCGTATCTTGCTTGCTAATAAAGAAGCCTTGGTAATGTCTGGGCAGTTGTTTATCGATGCGGTAGCAAAGTACGGCGCTGAACTACTTCCAGTCGATAGTGAACATAATGCTATCTTTCAATGTTTGCCTCAAAGCGTACAAACTAACCTAGGCCGTTGTGATTTAGAAGAGAACGGTATCAACCATATTCTTTTGACGGGTTCGGGTGGTCCTTTTCGTTATACGGACGTTGCTGAGATGGAGTCGGTAACACCAGAACGAGCTATCGCACACCCTAACTGGTCTATGGGTCCTAAGATCTCGGTCGATTCAGCGACTATGATGAATAAGGGCTTAGAGTACATTGAGGCGAAATGGTTATTTAATGCCTCTCAAGAGCAATTAAAAGTGATTATTCATCCTCAGTCTGTGATTCATTCTATGGTCCAGTACAAGGATGGCTCTGTGCTTGCTCAAATGGGCGAACCTGACATGGCGACGCCAATTGCTTTGACGATGTCTTACCCTGAGCGTATAGAAGCGGGTGTTAAGCCTCTGGATTTCACCAAAGTGGGCGAGCTTACTTTCCTAGAACCAGATTTTAGCCGTTACCCATGTTTAAGATTAGCGATTGAAGCTTGTTACTTAGGTCAGCATGCTACAACCGCAATTAACGCAGCAAACGAAATTGCAGTCGATGCTTTCTTGAACAATCGAGTGAAATTTACCGATATTGCCGTCATTAACGAGCATGTTATGAGCAAAGTATGTGAACAACATAACTCTGAGGGCTTAGATAGCTTGGAAAGCCTTCTCGAGCTCGATAATATGTCTCGTCAAATAGCCAATCAATTTATTAAAGAGCAGCTAGCATGAGTGGAATTCTGTGGAACTTCGCATCCTTTATTGTAGCGCTTGGTATTCTGGTCGCTGTTCATGAGTTTGGACACTTCTGGGTTGCTCGTCGCTGTGGTGTGAAAGTTGAGAAATTCTCGATTGGTTTTGGTAAATCAATCTGGAGCAAAGTTGGCCGTGATGGCACAGAGTACAGTTTGTCTGTCATTCCATTGGGCGGCTACGTTAAGATGCTTGATGGTCGTGTAGACGACCTTTCTGAAGACGAACAACAATACGCTTTTGATAAGAAGCCATTGTGGAAAAGAACGGCGATAGTTGGTGCAGGTCCTGCGTTTAACTTTATCTTTGCCGTCTTTGCGTATTGGCTTGTATTTTTGATTGGCGTACCGGCGGTTAAACCTGTAATCGGTGAAGTTACTCCGCAATCTATTGCTGCACAAGCCGGAATTGAAACTGGAATGGAACTTAAATCTATTTCGGGAATCAAAACCGCAGATTGGGAATCAGTCAATATGGGTTTGATATCGCATATTGGTGATCAGTCCATGACTGTAACGGTTTCTTCTCAAGACGATATCGGCTTTGAACAACAGATGACATTGGATATTTCAGACTGGTCATTCAACCCAGAAACTGAATCTGCAATGACAACACTGGGCTTTAGACCGTATTCTCCAGAGATATCGACAGTGATCGCTCAAGTCATTGATGACGGTGCGGCATACGATGCAGGGGTAGAAGCTGGCGACAAAATTGTTGAGATTAATGGGCAGCCTATTGAACAGTGGCAGTCGGTTGTTGAGTTAATCCGTTCAAACCCGATGACAGCCTTGGACCTTGTAGTCCTACGAAATGGTACTGAACAGCCATTAGTTATGACGCCAAAAAGCCGCGAGCTTTCTGATGGTTCCACAATCGGCTATGCAGGTATTGCTCCAGAAGTCGCAGAATGGCCAGAAGATTATCGCTTTGAGTTACAATTTGGTGTAATTGAGTCTGTAGGAAAAGCATTTGATAAAACAGGTCAAATCATTGGTTTGACGCTGACAATGCTTAAGAAGCTCATCGTTGGTGATGTTGGCTTAAATAACTTGAGTGGCCCGATTTCAATAGCTAAAGGTGCAGGGACAACCGCCGATTACGGTTTGGTTTACTTCTTAGGCTTTTTGGCTCTGATTAGTGTTAACTTGGGGATTATTAATTTGGTTCCGCTGCCTATGCTTGATGGCGGACATTTGCTCTTTTTCGCTATTGAGGCCGTTACTCGTAAACCGGTGCCTGAAAAAGTTCAGGAAATGGGATACAGAGTGGGAGGTGCAATCCTCTTCTCTTTGATGGCTCTGGCAATATTTAATGATTTTACTCGTCTGTGAATGGTTTCTCACAGGCATTGGTAGTAGCAAGGAATAATTAGAATAAGTATGGCGATTAAGCAAATTCTGTTCGCAAGTCTATTGGCCACTAGTGTGGCTGCGAACGGAGCACAAAACTTTGTGGTTCAAGATATCAAGATCGAAGGTTTACAGCGTGTTGCACTTGGTGCTGCTCTACTGAAAATGCCAGTGCGTATTGGCGATGAAGTGGATGAAAGCGATGTATCTGAGATCATTCGTGCACTGTATGCTTCAGGTAACTTTGAGGACGTTAAAGTTCTTCGCGATGAAGGTGTTTTAGTTGTTCAAGTAAAAGAACGACCGACCATCGCGAGCATTTCATTCTCGGGTAACAAAGCGATCAAAGAAGAGCAACTTCAGCAGAACCTAGATGCGTCTGGTGTTCGTGAAGGTGAAGCTCTTGACCGTACTACGCTGAGTAACATTGAGAAAGGCCTTGAAGATTTTTACTACAGCGTGGGTAAGTACAACGCGACAGTAAAAGCGGTTGTGACACCTCTGCCACGTAACCGTTCTGACCTTAAGTTTGTGTTTACTGAGGGCGTATCCGCTAAGATTCAGCAAATCAACTTTATCGGTAATGAAGTCTTCTCTGACTCTGAACTGCTTAGTCGTTTCAATCTGAATGTTGATGTTGCGTGGTGGAATTTCCTTGCGGATGAAAAATACCAGAAGCAAGTATTAGCCGGTGATATCGAAGCGCTGAAATCTTACTACCTTGACCGTGGTTACCTTAAGTTTAAGGTCGACTCTACACAGGTGGCGATCTCTCCAGACAAGAAAGGTGTTTACATCACGCTTGGTCTTGATGAAGGCGAAGCTTATACGGTTAAAGATGTCTCTTTCCGTGGTGAATTAATCGGTCGTGAGGCTGACTTCGAAGCGTTAGTGCCATTTGAAGACGGCGATACTTATAACGGCTCTTCGGTAACGTCTTTGGAAGAGAACGTAAAACGAATTCTTGGTGAATCTGGTTATGCGTACCCACAAGTTCGCACGATTCCTGAATTTGACGATGAGACCAAAGAAGTGTCGTTGGTTATCAATGTAGAAGCGGGCAGCCGTATCTACGTTCGTGATATTCGATTCACGGGTAACAACTCAACGAAAGACGAAGTACTGCGTCGTGAAATGCGTCAAATGGAAGGTAGCTGGCTTAACTCTAAGTCAATTGATACCGGTAAGAGCCGTCTTAACCGTTTAGGTTTCTTTGAAACGGTTGATGTACAAACAGTGCGTGTTCCGGGCAGTGAAGACCAAGTTGATTTGGTTTACAACGTTAAGGAAGCGAACTCAGGCAGCATCAACTTTGGTGTTGGCTACGGTACTGAATCAGGTGTTAGCTTCCAAGTTGGTTTACAACAAGATAACTTTGCGGGCTCTGGTAACCGTGTTGGCGTAAGTGCCATGATGAACGATTACCAAAAGAACGTGAGCTTAGACTACCGTGACCCATACTGGAACCTGGATGGTGTGAGCTTAGGCGGTAAGATCTTCTACAACGAATTTGAAGCCTCTGAAGCGGGTATCGTCGACTATACCAACCAAAGTTATGGTACCAGCCTAACATGGGGTTTCCCTATGGATGAGCTGAACCGTCTCGAGTTTGGTGTTGGCTATACGCACAACAAGATCGGTAACGTTCCGACCTATATCCAAGTTGAACAGTTCGCGAGAAGTATTGACCAATATGGCGACGAACACATTCTAACCGATGACTTCGACATCAATATCTCTTGGACTCGTAACAATCTTAACCGTGGTTTCTTCCCAACCGAAGGTAACCATCAACGTGCTTTTGCTAAGGTGACGGTACCCGGTTCTGATGCTCAGTACTTTAAAATGCAGTACGATGTAAAACATTACATCCCGCTGACCAAAAAGCATGAGTTCACACTATTGATGCGTGGCCGATTAGGCTATGGTAATGGTTATGGTCAAACGGATGGTAACGATAACTTGTTCCCATTCTACGAGAACTACTACGCAGGTGGTTTTACAACCCTACGTGGTTTTGGTTCTAACTCGGCAGGCCCGAAAGCCGTTTACGGGAACAGCACGGGTAACAACCCTACATACGATTCAGCCACTGATGACTCAGTAGGTGGTAACGCGGTTGCTTTGGCAAGTTTAGAGTTAATTGTACCAACGCCGTTTGCTTCTGATGAAGCGCGTAGCCAGATTCGTACCAGTGTCTTCTTCGACATGGCAAGTGTGTGGGATACAGAGTTCGTAGACCGCGGCGCACCTAACAGCGGCAGCCAGTACTACTACGATTACTCTGATCCAACAAATTACCGTTCATCTTATGGTGCCGCTCTTCAATGGATGTCACCGATGGGCCCACTGGTTTTCTCTCTAGCGAAACCAATTAAAATTTACGAAGGTGATGATGAGGAATTCTTCACATTTACCATTGGTAGAACTTTCTAATATTTAAAGGACAATATTTTGAAAAATATGATTAAAGCAGCAGGTTTAGGCCTTGTAGTTCTTAGCTCTTCTTTCTTTGCAACAGCTGCTGAAGCTGCGCAAAAAGTGGGTTATGTAAACACTGCACAAGTATTCCAGGCTCTACCTCAGCGTGAAGTTGTTCTTCAAAAAATGCAGGAAGAGTTCAAAGATAAAGCGGCTGAGCTACAGAGCATTCAAGCTGAAGCTAAAACAAAGATTGAAAAGCTTAAGCGTGATGGCGAGCTACTAGGTCCTGAGGAAGTTGAGAAGCTTCGTATCGAAGTAGGCCAACTAGACAGCAAGTACAAAATCAAAGCTCAAGCACTAGAAAAAGCAAGTCAACGTCGTGAAGCACAAGAGAAGCAGAAGCTGTTCAAAGTGATTCAAGATGCTGTAACTAAAGTTGCAGAGAAAGAAGGCTACGACATGATCGTTGATATTCAAGCTCTACAATACGGTAAGCCTGAATACAACATCTCTGAGCAAGTAATTAAATCACTGAAATAAGTTTTATGAAGAACCTGACTTTAGCCGAATTGGCAACGATTACTGGGGGAGAGCTACACGGAGACGGTACGATTACCGTCTCAGCAGTCGCTCCTATGGATAAAGCGCAAGAAGGTAACATTACGTTCCTTTCTAACGTGAAGTACAGCAAGCACCTAGGTGACTGTAAAGCATCCGCTATTATGGTTAAAGAGAGTGAACGCGAACTGTGTAAGACCAACGTTATTGTGGTTAGTGACCCTTACGTTGCTTTTGCTAAGGTTGCTCAAGCGCTTGATACTACTCCTGCTCCCGCAGCGGCTATTGCTGATTCTGCTTCAATCTCTAGCGATGCAACCATTGGACAAAATGTGTCTATTGGCGCGAACGCTGTGATTGAGTCTGGTGTGGTACTTAGTGATGATGTGATCATCGGTGCTGGTTGCTTTATTGGTAAAAATGCAAAAATTGGCGCAGGCACTAAGCTGTGGGCTAACGTAAGTGTTTACCATGAAGTGGTGATTGGAGAAGCGTGTCTGATCCAATCAAGTACTGTTATTGGCTCTGATGGCTTTGGTTATGCGAACGAGAAAGGCGAATGGGTTAAGATCCCGCAAGTCGGCTCTGTTCGCATAGGTAACCGCGTAGAAATTGGCGCGTGTACTACCATCGACCGCGGCGCATTAGATGACACAATCATTGAAGACAACGTTATCCTAGATAACCAACTTCAGATTGCTCACAATGTTCACATCGGATATGGTTCAGCTCTTGCAGGTGGTACTATCATTGCAGGCAGCACGACGATAGGTAAGTACTGTATTATTGGTGGTGGTAGTGTGATTAATGGTCACATTGAAATTACTGACGGCGTTACGATTACCGGAATGGGAATGGTAATGCGCAGCATCACTGAGAAAGGTATGTATTCTTCGGGTATCCCTTTACAGCCAAACAAAGATTGGCGTAAAACAGCAACGCGTGTTCATCGTATTGATGAAATGAACAAGCGTTTGAAAACCGTTGAAAAACTTATTGAGAAGAGCGCGGAATCATAATTCCAGCATTTCTAATAAAAGGCTCGCGTACAGCGAGTCTTTTTCGTTTATAATCCTTCTAATTAAATAAAGAATATACATAGGAATACGACTTTGACTACTGAACAGACAACGATGAACATTACTGAAATTCAGGAACTATTACCTCATCGCTACCCATTCTTAATGGTTGATCGTGTGACTAGCTTTGAAAAAGAAAAAACACTGACCGCAATTAAGAATGTTTCTGTTAACGAACCTCAGTTCACAGGCCACTTCCCTCAGCTTCCTGTATTCCCAGGCGTGTTGATCTTAGAAGCAATGGCACAAGCAACAGGCCTTCTAGCATTCAAATCTTTCGGTGCGCCTTCTGGCAACGAGTTGTACTACTTTGCTAGCGTAGATAAAGCTAAATTCCGTAAGCCAGTAGTACCAGGTGACCAACTGGTTATCGAAGTTGAATTCTTAAAAGAGCGTCGTGGCATCGCATCGTTTAACGGTGTTGCTAAGGTTGACGGTGTAGTTGTATGTTCAGCTGAACTTAAATGTGCTCGTAGAGAGTTTTAATATGATTCATGAAACAGCGAAAATTCACCCGGCAGCAGTAATCGAAGGTGATGTAACTATCGGTGCTAACGTGACGGTTGGGCCTTTCACTTACATTGTTGGTAACGTGACCATTGGCGACGACACTGAAGTGATGTCGCACGTTGTGATCAAAGGTCACACAACCATTGGCAAACAAAATCGCATCTTCCCACACGCTGTTATCGGTGAAGAAAACCAAGATAAGAAATACGGCGGTGAAGAGACGACAGTTGTGATCGGTGATCGCAACGTGATCCGTGAAGCGGTTCAAATCCATCGTGGTACGGTTCAAGACAAAGCAACCACCGTGATTGGTGATGACAACTTACTTTGTGTTAATGCTCACGTAGCGCACGATGTTATTGTTGGTAACCACACTCACATTGGTAACAACGCTATCCTTGGCGGTCACGTAACGGTTGGCGACTACGCTGGTGTTATGGCACTTTCTGCGATTCACCCATTCTGCTCAATTGGTGCTTACGCCTACATTGGTGGCTGTTCTGCAGTTGTTCAAGATGTACTGCCATACGTACTTGCACAGGGTAACCACGCTGCTCCATTCGGTCTTAACCTAGTAGGTTTGAAGCGTAACGGATTTGAAAAACCTGAAATTCGTGCACTACAGAAAGCGTACAAAGAGTTATACCGTTCAGGTAAAACACTTGAAGAAGCGAAAGCGGCTTTAGTTGAAATGGCAAAAGAGTTTACTTCGGTAGCGCCTATGCTTGAAATGCTAGAGAACTCTGAGCGCGGTATTATTCGTTAATACTCGATGTGGTTATGTACCAATCAATGTGAGTATGACAATAATTACTTCATCAGAATGGTATAACAAAAAGATCGCTACTCGTTAGGCGGTCTTTTTTGTTTTAGGCAACAAGGGAATTGAAAAACTATGGCACAGCAAGAAGCAGCAACCAATAGCTCGGACTTCGTTTCGGATGAACCATTGCGCGTAGGCATTGTTGTCGGCGAACTGTCTGGCGATACGCTTGGTGAAGGCTTTATCAAAGCGATCAAATCACAATACCCGAATGCTGAGTTCGTTGGCATTGGCGGGCCGAAAATGAAAGCCTTGGGTTGTGAGTCTCTTTTCGAGATGGAAGAGCTGGCCGTTATGGGCTTAGTTGAAGTGCTTGGCCGTTTACCTCGCTTGTTAAAAGTAAAAGCAGAGCTGGTTAAGTATTTCACTCAAAATCCACCCGATGTCTTTGTCGGTATCGACGCGCCCGATTTCAACCTAAGGCTTGAGTTAGACCTTAAGAACGCTGGTATCAAAACGGTGCATTACGTGAGCCCTTCAGTATGGGCTTGGCGTCCAAAGCGTATCTTTAAAATCGACAAAGCAACCGACTTAGTATTGGCTTTCTTGCCGTTCGAAAAAGCGTTCTACGATAAATATAACGTTGCCTGTGAGTTTGTTGGTCACACGTTGGCAGACGCGATTCCTTTAGAGCCTAGTAAACAAGATGCTCGAGAGCTGTTAGGTCTTGATCAAGACAAGCAATGGTTAGCCGTATTACCGGGTAGTCGTGGTGGTGAGATGGGTTTGATTGCTCAGCCATTTATCGAAACTTGCCAACGTATCAAGCAGAAGTATCCGGATATCAATTTTGTTGTTGCGCTCGTTAACGAGCAGCGTAAAAAGCAGTTTACTGATATCTGGCAATCGACCGCACCTGAGCTTGAATTCACGTTAGTCGAAGATACGGCAACCAACGTGATTACCGCTGCTGATTCTGTGCTTTTGGCTTCGGGTACCGTGGCTCTTGAATGTATGTTGCTTAAACGCCCTATGGTGGTTGGTTACAAAGTAAATAAGCTGACGGGTTACATTGTTAAGAAGTTGGCGATCACTGAGTTTGTGTCACTACCGAATATTTTGGCTGGTGAAGAGATCGTGAAAGAGCATATTCTTGAAGAGTGCCACCCAGACTTTCTGTTCCCGTCTGTCGATAAGATGCTATCAGCCGATAACAGTGCCTTGATCGAACGCTTTACCGAGATGCATCACTGGATCCGTAAAGACGCAGACAAACAAGCCGCTAACGCAGTATTGAAATTGATTGACCGACCTTTTGTTGAAGCATAAAGCGCTTACTTACAGAACATTAAGAGATTAGTTATGGCAGTAAAAGAGAAAAAAGAGCTTCCTCCATTTGAATATCCGCAAGGCTACCAGCTGTTTGCTGGCGTAGATGAAGTAGGACGCGGCCCTTTGGTTGGCGACGTGGTGACTGCTGCGGTTATCCTCGATCCAAACAACCCAATCGAAGGCTTGAACGACTCAAAGAAATTATCTGAGAAAAAGCGTCTTGCGCTGCTTCCAGAAATCAAAGAGAAAGCTTTAGCGTGGTCTGTCGGTCGTTGTTCTCCACAAGAAATTGATGAGTTGAATATTCTGCAAGCGACGATGGTAGCTATGCAGCGAGCTATCGCAGGTTTGAGCGTTCAACCTGATATGGCGCTAATAGATGGAAACCGTGTCCCAGAACTGCCGATGGATGGTCTTGCGATCGTGAAGGGTGACTTGCGAGTGGCTGAAATCAGTGCGGCGTCTATTATCGCAAAAGTTGTGCGAGACCAAGAGATGGAAGAACTTGATAAACTTCATCCAGAGTTTGGTTTTGCTAAGCATAAAGGTTACCCGACCAAAGCGCATTTCGAAGCGATTGAAAAACATGGTGTAACCGAGCATTACCGCAAGAGCTTTAAGCCAGTAAAACGTATTCTTGGCATAGACTAGAGCTTTACGTTAACTAGAGCTTAGCATCGAATAAAGTTGCTAACTTGTATTAGAAAAAAATAGAATACACACAGTTGTAATCCTAGGCTCAAACCTAGAACTCAGGAAAAATAATGTCAGATCCAAAATTTGTTCACCTACGCGTACACAGTGACTTTTCGATGGTGGATGGCCTATCCAAGGTGCCACCATTAGTTAAAAAAGTCGCTGAAATGGGTATGCCTGCTCTAGCATTGACCGACTTTACCAACCTGTGTGGTTTGGTGAAGTTTTACGGTACTGCCCATGGGTGTGGGGTTAAACCTATTATTGGTGCTGACTTCTTGATGCAGTCTCCGGAATTCGGTGACGAGTTGACCAAGCTCACCGTTATCGCAACGGACAATAAAGGTTATAACAACCTAACGCTACTTATCTCAAAAGCTTACCTTCGTGGTCACGTTCAGCATCAGCCTGTTATTGATAAAGAGTGGCTAATTGAGAATGCAGAAGGCCTGATCATTCTATCGGGCGCCAAAGAAGGCGAGATTGGTAAGGCGTTACTGAAAGGCAACCGTGAGCTGGTTGCAAGCAGCGTCGAGTTTTACAAAACGTACTTCGCCGATCGTTTTTACTTGGAACTGATTCGTACTGGACGACCAGATGAAGAATCATACTTACACTTTGCGTTAGAGCTTGCTGAGCAGGAAGACCTGCCTGTTGTCGCAACCAACGAAGTGGTTTTTCTAACTGAAGACCTGTTTGATGCTCACGAAATCCGCGTGGCGATCCATGATGGTTTCACGATGGTCGATCCTCGTCGTCCTAAGAACTACAGCGCGCAGCAATATCTACGTAGTGAAGAAGAGATGTGTGAGCTGTTCTCAGACATTCCAGAAGCGCTAGAGAACAGTGTTGAGATTGCCAAGCGTTGTAACGTGACCGTTCGTCTGGGTGAATACTTCCTGCCAAACTTCCCTACGGAAGGTTTGGCGATTGAAGACTTCTTGATCAAGAAATCTGAAGAAGGCCTTGAACGACGTCTAGCGTTCCTATTTCCAGATGAAAAAGTTCGTGCTGAGCGCAGACCTGAATACGATGAGCGACTTAAGATCGAGCTCGAAGTTGTCAATAACATGGGTTTCCCAG
Organism: Vibrio sp. 10N.261.46.A3; assembly: GCF_041472995.1. NCBI lineage: Bacteria > Pseudomonadati > Pseudomonadota > Gammaproteobacteria > Vibrionales > Vibrionaceae > Vibrio > Vibrio sp. 10N.261.46.A3. The sequence continues at coordinate 134,099 of NZ_JBFRRH010000027.1, forward strand.
GTTACTTCTTGATCGTAATGGAGTTCATCCAGTGGTCAAAAGACAACGATGTCCCAGTAGGTCCAGGGCGTGGTTCTGGTGCCGGTTCTTTGGTGGCTTACGCGCTTGATATCACCGATCTTGATCCGCTTGAATACGATCTCCTTTTCGAACGTTTCTTGAATCCAGAACGTGTATCCATGCCCGATTTCGATATCGACTTCTGTATGGATAAGCGTGACCAAGTTATTGATCACGTGGCTGAAATGTACGGTCGTGATGCCGTTTCTCAGATCATCACCTTTGGTACCATGGCGGCAAAAGCGGTAATCCGCGATGTAGGCCGTGTACTCGGTCACCCGTTTGGTTTCGTTGATCGAATTTCAAAGCTTGTACCGCCAGATCCGGGCATGACGCTAGAGAAAGCATTTCTTGCTGAACCTGCATTGCCAGAGCTTTACGATGGCGATGAAGAAGTTCGTGAGCTGATTGATAAGTGTCGCATCCTTGAAGGTTGTACGCGAAATGCGGGTAAGCACGCGGGTGGTGTTGTTATCTCACCTACCACGATCACCGATTTTGCGCCAATCTATGCCGATGCCGAAGGTAACTTCCCGGTAACGCAATTCGATAAGAATGACGTTGAAACCGCCGGCTTGGTTAAGTTCGACTTCTTGGGTCTACGTACCCTGACCATCATCGATTGGGCGTTAGGCCTCGTAAACCCTCGCCTGAAGAAAGAGGGTAAAGAGCCGGTTCGTATCGAGTCGATCCCTCTGGATGACCAAGCGTCATTTAACCTATTACAGAACTCTGAAACCACCGCGGTATTCCAGCTCGAATCGCGTGGCATGAAAGACCTGATCAAACGTCTCCAACCGGACTGTTTTGAAGATATTATCGCATTGGTAGCCCTTTTCCGTCCGGGTCCTCTGCAATCAGGCATGGTAGATAACTTTATCGACCGTAAGCACGGCCGAGAAGCGGTTTCATACCCTGATGAAACGTGGCAACACGAATCGCTTAAAGAGACGCTAGAACCGACGTACGGCATCATCCTGTATCAAGAGCAGGTAATGCAAATCGCACAGATCCTTGCTGGCTATACGCTTGGTGGAGCGGATATGTTGCGTCGTGCGATGGGTAAGAAAAAGCCAGAAGAGATGGCAAAGCAGCGTGGTACCTTTAAAGAGGGTGCTGAAGCCAATGGTGTTGATGGCGAGCTGGCCATGAAGATCTTTGACTTGGTAGAGAAATTTGCGGGCTACGGCTTTAACAAATCTCACTCTGCAGCTTATGCACTGGTTTCTTATCAAACGCTATGGCTGAAAACGCACTACCCAGCGGAATTTATGGCTGCGGTAATGACGGCGGATATGGATAATACCGAGAAGGTTATCGGCCTTGTTGATGAATGTTTCCGTATGAAGCTCAAGCTTTTGCCACCAGATATCAACTCAGGTCTATACCGTTTCAACGTGGATGAAGATGGCGCGATTGTTTATGGTATCGGTGCGATCAAAGGGGTCGGTGAAGGCCCTATTGAAGCGATCATTGAAGCGCGAAACAAAGGCGGTTACTTTAAAGACTTATTCGACTTCTGTGCACGTCTTGATCTGAAGAAGGTTAATAAACGTGTTATCGAAAAGTTGATTCTATCCGGAGCCTTAGATAGATTAGGTCCTCACCGAGCAGCGATGATGGCATCTTTGAAAGATGCGGTGAAGGCGGCGAGCCAACATCACCATGCCGAGTCTTTTGGTCAATCTGATATGTTTGGCGTGTTGACCGACGCTCCGGAAGAGGTTGAACACAAGTATACCCAAGTGCCTAAATGGCCTGAGAAGGTTTGGCTTGAAGGTGAACGTGAAACGCTTGGCTTGTATTTAACGGGCCACCCGGTTAACGCTTACATCAAAGAGTTAGCGAAATACACCAGCTGTCGTTTGAAAGATGCGACGCCAACGCGTCGTGACCAATCACTAACAATTGCTGGTTTGGTGATTGCTGCGAGAGTAATGACCACGAAGCGCGGTACGCGAATCGGTTTGATGACACTTGATGATCGATCAGGCCGAATGGAAGTGATGTTGTTCTCGGATGCGCTCGATCGCTACGCAGAACTGCTCGAAAAAGACAAAATTGTGGTCGTTTCCGGACAGGTCAGCTTTGATGATTTCAATGGCGGGCTTAAAATGTCCGCGCGCGAGGTCATGGACTTAGGAAGCGCCCGTGAGAAATATGCTCGTGGGGTGTCGATATCTATCGACCAATCCCAAATTAACGGTCAATTTTTTGAACGCTTTAGTCAAATCTTAGAACCTTATAGAGCCGGAACGGTCCCAGTCAATGTATACTACCAGCGTGCCGACGCTAGAGCGCGGTTAACATTGGGCACAGAATGGCGTGTGACGCCAAGTGATACATTACTAGACGAATTAAAACAGCTGCTTGGAAATAGCCAAGTAGAACTCGAATTTAACTAAAATTTAGCTTCGTGATTGCGGAGCTGAATCAACAAGGATTCATAGATGAGCCTGAACTTTCTAGAATTTGAAAAGCCTATCGCTGAACTTGAAGCAAAAATCGAAGCGCTACGTGACGTTTCGCGTCACGGTGGTGACACAGCGGTAGATCTAGACAAAGAAATCGAACAACTAGAGAAAAAAAGCTTAGAGCTTAAACAGAAAATCTTTAGTGACTTAGGTGCATGGCAGGTAGCTCAACTTGCTCGTCACCCTCAACGTCCTTACACCAAAGATTACCTGGAGCATGCATTCACAGAGTTTGAAGAGATGGCGGGCGATCGCGCTTACGCTGACGACAAAGCTATTGTGGGTGGTATGGCTCGTCTAAATGGCCGTCCTGTTATGGTTATTGGTCATCAGAAAGGTCGTGAGACTAAAGAGAAAGTGATCCGTAACTTTGGTATGCCAAAGCCAGAAGGTTACCGTAAGGCACTACGTCTAATGGAAACCGCTGAGCGTTTCAACATGCCTATCATCACTTTCATCGACACAGCGGGCGCATACCCAGGTGTTGGTGCTGAAGAGCGTGGTCAATCTGAAGCTATCGCTAAAAACCTAAAAGTGATGGCTGGCCTTTCAGTTCCTGTTATCTGTAACGTTGTGGGTGAAGGCGGTTCTGGTGGTGCACTAGCGATTGGTGTTGGTGACTACGTGAACATGCTTCAGTACTCTACGTACTCAGTAATCTCTCCAGAAGGTTGTGCTTCAATCCTATGGCGCGATTCAGATAAAGCACCACAAGCAGCTGAAGCGATGGGCCTTATTGCTCCTCGTCTTAAAGAGCTTGAGCTTATCGACGAAATCATTCCTGAGCCTCTAGGTGGCGCGCACCGCGACCCTGCACAAACGGCTCAGAACATGAAAGACATGTTAGTTAAACAGCTAGAAGAGCTAGAGCAGTTTGATAACGAAACGCTTCTTGAGCGTCGTTACCAGCGTCTAATGAGCTACGGCTACTGCTGATAAGTTACCTTAGTAATAAGGTCTGCTTAACGTAACAAGTTGATGAAAGGGTTGGACTCAGTGCCAACCCTTTTTTATTATTAAAACATTATCCTTTCACACACGACCTCTGGTTTAGTAGCCTCATGACACACTTAATTGATACCTTCACATCTGTACTTGATCAAAGCGCGCTTAAGCCTTGTCGGTTGATCGTCGCTTTCAGTGGTGGTGTCGATTCACGAGTGTTGTTGGAGTTGGCTGCGCAATACGCCAAGTCCCATCACATTGAGTGCTGTGCGGTACATGTTCACCACGGCTTAAGTAAGAATGCTGATTATTGGGCAGAGCAGTGCCAAACATGGTGTGATGCTTTGTCGGTATCTTTGTTCATTGAACGAGTCTCGCTAGATATTAGCCGTGGAGAAAGCGTTGAAAAGCTGGCTCGAGACGCGCGATACCAAGCCTTTAAAAAGCATATTAGACAGGGTGATGTATTAGTTACAGGTCAACACATCGATGACCAAGTCGAGACCTTCTTGTTAGCTCTTAAGCGTGGCAGTGGTCCGAAAGGGCTCTCTTCAATGGCGAAAATGATGCCGTTTTCAGGTGCTCATATCGTTCGCCCACTGCTGTCGGTGACGAGAACGGATATTGAAGGGGCGGCGCGTGATATGGCGTTAACTTGGGTAGAAGATGGGAGTAATCAAGACGTTCGCTTTGACCGCAATTTTATTCGTCATCAAGTCACTCCGACACTGACCGAGCGTTGGCCTAGTTTCCGAGAGTCGGTCAGTCGCAGCGCTCAGCTATGTGCAGAGCAAGAGTTACTGTTGGATGAGTTGCTTGAGTCTCACTTACAGCAAGCTTTGGGAGATAGCCAGAGCTTAAGCATTGAGGCGTTATTCCAACATTCAGACTTGTTACGAGCACGACTGATAAGAATGTGGCTTAGCCATTGTAATCAACCGATGCCAAGCCAAAAGCAGCTCAAACTTATATGGGATGAGGTGGCATGCGCTCAGGCGGACGCTAATCCTAAGCTGGTGTTGAATGAGGTTGAGGTTAGACGTTTTAATCATCAGCTCTATGTCGTCAAAGAGACCAAAGACTTGTCGAACTGGCAAAGTGATATCTCGATGGAAGAGAGCTTAGTTTTGCCTGACGGTTTAGGGGAACTACACTTAACTTCAGCGGCGAGTGATGGTGTATCTAACCACTGTGATGCGCAACATTTTAGTCTCAACATAGCGAGTAGAACATTGCGAGTGATCTTCAACCCTGAAGGATTATCAGCGCATCCTGTTGGACGCGGTCATAGCAGAAAGCTCAAAAAACTCTTTCAAGAGTACCAAGTACCCAGTTGGTTACGACGCAGAACGCCAATATTAATGGATGGCGATCGAGTGATCGCTGTTTTAGGCTTATTCGTAGATAAAAACTACGAAGGTCAAGATTGTGAAGCGCTTTGGAGCAAGTAGAAAAAGTTTGTGTCACAATTCACCGTCACTTTAATAAAAATAATTAATGGAATATGCAATGAAGAAAATTACACTAGGATTAGTTCTTGGATTTGGACTATTGAGTGGTAACGCACTGGCGGCTGATGTCGCTGCGGGTCAAGCTAAAGCAGCAATCTGTGCGGCATGTCATGGTGCAGACGGTATCGCAGTGATCCCTGGCTATCCAAACCTTAAAGGTCAAAACGAGCAATACATCGCTTCATCAATTAAGGCCTATAAGAACGGCCAGCGCACCGGCGGTTTGGCCGCTGTCATGCAGGCTCAAGCTTCAATGCTGAGTGATGAAGACATCGCGAATCTAGCCGCTTACTACGCAAGCCTTAAGTAAAACCTTCTCAAAGCGCTGATTAAACAAGATGATAAATTTCGAGCCAGAGCTTTAAAGCTCTGGCTTTTTTCATTGAATGTTTACTATAGCTAACCGATAATGAGCCATTCGCACAGTTTAAGGGATGAACATGAAAAAGATTGAAGCCATTATCAAGCCATTCAAACTTGATGATGTACGTGAAGCACTTGCAGAAGTGGGTATTACGGGTATGACAGTATCTGAAGTTAAAGGCTTTGGACGTCAAAAAGGTCATACTGAGCTATACCGCGGCGCAGAGTACATGGTCGACTTTTTACCTAAAGTGAAACTAGAAATCGTTGTGACCGACGAAGTGGCTGACCAATGTGTTGATACCATCATCGAGACGGCTCAAACAGGTAAAATCGGTGACGGTAAGATCTTCATTACTGAAGTTGAACGTGTGGTACGTATTCGTACTGGCGAAGAAGACGAAGACGCCGTATAAAAAAACTATTACCCTAAAAGGAGCGTTTATCGCTCCTTTTTCATTTCTGGTAGGGTGTTGTATGTTTAAGAAAACCATCATTGTTATCACGCTATTGATAACGCTTGCTGTCGTTAGTTTTCATTTTATCTTCGTGATCCCGAATAAACCCAACCTGATCACTTCCTCTCAAAGTACCAGTAACGACATCTACAGCTGCTACCAAAACTCTGCACCGAAAGCGATTGATGTGTCTGATGGCTTAGACATTACGGTGTGGAATATCTATAAGCAAAACCGAAATAATTGGCAGGGTGAGTTAAATAAGCTGTCGGCAGGTAGCGATTTAGTCTTGCTGCAAGAAGCGAGTATGACAGAAGGACTTCGCCAATGGGTAACGAGCGGACAGTGGGGTAGCACTCGTGTGAATGCGTTTGAGGCGTTTGAGCAAAGTGCAGGGGTACTCAACCTAGCAACTCATTTACCGATTGAAGCGTGTGCTTATACTCATGAAGAACCTTGGCTTCAACTGCCTAAATCCGCGCTTTGGTCGCGTTACCAACTAAGTAATGGCGAAGAGCTGGCTGTGATTAATATCCACGCTGTGAACTTTACCTTTGGTACGGAAGATTATGAAGCTCAGCTCAAGAGCTTAACTGATAATCTGCAAAAGTATCGTGGACCTGTTATTTTTGCCGGGGATTTTAATAGCTGGAGTGAAGCTCGCTTTGCTGTATTGAAAGATGCGTTGGAGAAGGTTGGTTTGACGGAAGTTACCTTTGAGCCAGATAACAGAACTCAGTTCATTACAGGACTGGTGCTCGACCACGTGTTCTATCGAGGGCTAGAGGTAGAAAAAGCAAAAGCGCCCATTACGGACGCTTCTGATCACAACCCTATGCGAGTGACCTTTAAGGCTAAATAGTGATTAGCTATTAGTCATTGGAACTTAACCATTCGCACGGTGGTTACGTTGGGAAATCTAACGGAACAATAGGCTAGAGAGTCTTCGCTAGCCTTATCTCTTCTACTTAAAAGATTAAAATGTAGAGCGCCCAGATTAGGTAGTAGCCAACCCATGGTAAGCCTGAAATCACAAGCGCTTGCCCGCGTTCAAACTCAGTCCACGTTAATACCGCAGCATAACCTAGCACGATGTACCATGGCAGAAGCAGTGGTAATGAGCTAGCAAATTGTGACCAATCATTAGTTAGCGGTAACTTGATCAAGCCATTTAAGCTGTTCAAGTCGGCAGCGTAGTTCATCACATGTCCATGCTTGAGTATCAGGCTTGCGTAGCTTGCTACATCACCTAAAACAGCTGGGAATATAACAACCGATGCCGCTGCAAACCATCGCCAAAAGCTGTGCTGATGTTGGCTTGGCTTGGTTGCAAGGTTAAACCAGAATGCCAATAGAACGATGGTTAATGTTCGGCCAAATATGTCGCTGATGATTTCACTTGCGAGTAAGGTATTGCTGTCAAGTAACGCCAATTGGTCAGGGTTCGTTTGAGCCAGTTGCTGCGAGAGCTCTGCACTTAACCATGCAAAATCTACATTCGAAAAATAAGCACCCCAAAACAAAAATGGGCTGAGCATTAATACGACGTAGGGTTGCCATCCCCAAGCACTTCGTTGATAAAGCGCTAAGAAGCAAGCTGTTGGCGAACGGAATATATCCAACAGCATGACGAGTGGGTTACTTGACGGGTTCATACACTTACCTTAGTTACATCAACATACAGCTTCAGTTTTTGTCCTGGCTGTAGGTATTTTTTGTTCTGCAAAGTGTTCCATTTTACAACATCTGTACTTTTTACTTTGAACTTTGATGCAATACCGCTGACTGTGTCACCTGATCTTACGTTATAAAAGATCGTACGGATGATGGCGCCGTCTGAGCCATTTTTCCAAATGACCAGTTCTTGACCAACTCTAAGCGTGTCGCGTGGCCCCATACCATTCCACTTAGCCAGTGATTGGTGAGAGACCTTATTTGCGCGTGCAATCGTCCATAGGCTGTCACCACTTCTTACAGTATGGCTAAGCTTATATTGACCACGACTCTTCGACTGTGTGCTTGCTAGGCGATTTGAAGCGCTTAGGGCGTATGTCTTGTCGTCTTTGGTTGACGTTGGGATAAGTAAGTGCTGGCCAATACGAATATTGTTGTTGCTCAAACCGTTCGCAGAGCGGATCACTTTGCTGGTGGTGTTATATTTGCTTGCCAGTACGCTAATGCTGTCACCAGATTGAACCTTGTAACGCACCAACTTCATGCCTTTGCCTTTATTGGCAGCGACTTCTTTGTTGAATTTCTCAACTGAGTCTAAAGGAAGTAATAGTTGTTGGTGTTTCTCTGGAGCTGTCGCCCATTGGTTGTAAGCCGGGTTGTAACCTTGAAGTTCTTTGACAGGAATGCCTGCGTAGTTCGCAGCAATGGCTAAATCAAGCTGTTCTTCAGGGTTAACCAGAGTCAGCACTGGCTTGTTCGGGATTGCAGGGATATCGATGCCATACTTTTCTTGGTTGGCAATGACATCTGCTAGAGCAAGCAGTTTAGGTACATAGCTGCTGGTCTCTTTTGGTAAGTCCAAAGAGAAAAAGTCGATTGGCTTGCCCAGCTTCTTGTTTTTGCGGATTGCGCTGTTTACTCGACCACCACCACTGTTATAGGCAGCAATTGCATGGTTCCAGTCGCCATCGAAACGTCGGTTAAGATCTGAGAGGAAGTCCAATGCGGCGTCGGTAGAAGCGGCAACATCACGGCGGCCGTCATACCAAAAGTTCTGTTCAAGCCCGTAGTCTTTGCCCGTGCCTGAAATGAATTGCCATAGACCTGCAGCACTGCCATGAGAGTAGGCAAACGCATCGAAAGAGCTTTCTACAACGGGCAATAGTGCCAGTTCTAGTGGTAAGCCTTTTTCTTCAATCTTAGTGGTGATCAAATATAGGAAAGGTTCAGCACGCTTTGATACGGTTTTTAGATGACTCGGGTGCTTGAGATACCAAGTTCGGTAGTAGTCGACCTTCTTTTGGTCTGGCACTTCCATTTCAAGTTGCATCGCAATGCGTTTCCAAACATCTTCTTGTGTTTGTGGAGTAACGACAGGTGCTTCAACTTTTTGATCTTCTTTGGCTGTTGCTTCTGATGAAACGTTCGCTTGAGAAACTTCTTTAGTAGGAGATGTGTTGGTTTGCTCGGAAGCTTGGTCTGGATTCTCTGACTGAGTTAATTGGCAACCAGAAAGTAGTAATACCAAAGCCCAGCTGTACTTAACTCGCATGTTACAGCCTTTTTAATTAACGGCCGATGATAATACTTGCCACCCCCTATGAGTGACAAGTCTGTATTTGTTAAAATTCGTTCTTCCACGCACGTAAAGCGGTGAATACTGATAAAGGATCGGTCTGCTCGGTGCGATTAGACACTGATTTCACTACACTTGGCTCGGTATAGCGCAGGAAGGGGTTCACAAACTTCTCTTGTCTCAAATTTGTGGGGATGGTCGACTTATTTTGAGCGCGAAGTCGGTTCACTTGATCGCGATATTGCTGCAAATGTTGGTTATCAGGCTCAACCGCTAATGCGAAAGCGATATTGGCTGCAGTGTACTCATGTGCACAATAAACTTCGGTTTCTTGAGGCAGAGCCGTGATCTTATTCAGTGCATCGAACATCTGTTGTGGTGTGCCTTCCATGATTCGGCCACAACCCGCAGAGAACAGCACATCACCACAAAACAGTTTGGCATCGCCCACATAACCAATATGACCCGCGGTGTGGCCACTGAGTCCTAGGACGAGAAATACTTCGCCAAACAGTTCTAATTGATCACCATCATCGACCGGATGAGTTAAGGTAGGGATAGGTTCATTCCTTGGACCCACGACATCCACGCCGGGAAATTGTCTAACGAGTTCTGGAACGCCACCAATGTGATCGTGGTGGTGGTGCGTAATCAAGATTGCATCTAAAGTTAGCTCATGGTGTGCCAAGTACTCTAATACTGGAGCCGCATCACCAGGGTCGACGACAGCACAACGGCGATCGCTATTTTGAATCAGCCAGATGTAATTGTCGTTAAATGCAGGTATGCTTTTGATATGTAACATTATTGGTTCTCCAGTCACTTTTAGTGCGACAGAATAAGTGAGACAGATTATTGATGAAGCCAGCACGTAGCAGAAAGAAGTTTGAACGTCCTTACACTTGGGCGCAATTGCACAATGGGGACTGGTTGAGAGAATCTATTCAAACTCGACTCGATGAGTGGTGCCCAAAGCTATTTGGTTACCATATGCTCAAGCTCGGTGGCCTCAGTAGTGAGATTTCTAGCTGCACATGCAACATTCAACATCAAGTAAACCTAGATATCCAGAACCCATTACATAATGTGATAGCGGATGGCTATAATTTACCCTTTTTGGAGAAAAGCTTTGATGTTGTAGTACTGAGTCATCAGCTAGATTATAGCAATGACCCGCATCGATTATTGAGAGAAGTCGATCGAGTGATGATGGACGATGGCTATATCATTATCACTGGCTTCAACCCAATCAGTGTCACTGGGCTTGCCAGTTTGATGCCTTGGCGAAAGAACAGCTTACCCTGGAGTGGGCGTATGTACACGCCAAGTCGAATTAAAGACTGGTTAGGTGTACTTAACTATGAAGTAATTCATTGTGACACCTACGCGCTGTTTCCGATGAGTAAGTATCAAGCGATGTGGACGTGGCTGGAGAATAGCTTAGGTGGTTGTGCGTCCTTCGCCGGAAGCCAATACTTTATTGTTGCTCGTAAACGTACTTACCCGCTAAAACCTATCAAGCCACATTGGCACCTCAAGCGACGTTTCTCGCCTGTTGGAGCAAGTTTTAGAACCAATACGCGCCGTACAATGGATTCAGCCAAAGCGTCATATCCGCTAAAAACAGAAAAAGCCGACTAGTTGTCGGCTTTTTATCGATTGGTCAGTTTAAGAAATTATAAATCGCTTTCTGAAATGTGCGTCTAATTTAAAAACGGTTAGCTTGGCTGATAGCCCGTATCTTCTTGAGTCGGATTTTCCGCTGCGTTTCTTGCTAAATCATCACACATTTCGTTTTCTCTGTGTCCCGCGTGTCCTTTTACCCAGCGCCAATCAACGCTATGGCGAGCGGTTTCTTTATCGAGCCTTTGCCACAGATCGGCATTTTTAACCGGTTTCTTGTCGGCTGTTTTCCAGTCACGCTTTTTCCAGTTATGAATCCACTGTGTGATGCCTTGACGCACGTATTGGCTATCTGTGGTCAGAATCACAGAGCAAGGTTCTTTGAGGGCTTGGAGAGCAACGACAGCGGCGAGCATTTCCATGCGGTTATTGGTTGTTAGCGTGAAGCCTTCTGCTAGCGTCTTCTCGACTTTCTTGTAGCGAAGTACGATGCCATAGCCACCGGGACCAGGGTTGCCTAAACAAGAACCATCAGTGAAAATTTCAACTTGTTTCGTCATGATTTGATACTATTACCTCAAGCACATTATCGGCATAGTCTGACACAGTTATCCTTATGAATACCAGTAGCACTCCAGAACAAAGCACGAACGAAAAAAACAGTTCGAACGAAAATAAGCGCATTGTTGTACTCGATACCGAAACCACCGGTATGAATACAGAAGGTGGCCCTCACTATATGGGTCACCGCATCGTTGAAATTGGTGCAGTCGAGATCATCAACCGTAGGCTGACCGGGCGTCATTTCCACGTCTACATCAAGCCCGATCGTGCGATTCAAGAAGAGGCGATTGGCGTTCACGGTATTACCGATGAATTCTTGATTGATAAGCCTGAATACCAAGACATACATAAAGAGTTTCTCGACTTTATCAAAGGTGCGGAGCTGGTGGCTCATAACGCGCCCTTCGATACGGGTTTTATGGACTATGAGTTTGAGAAGCTCAACCCTGCGATAGGTAAAACGGATGACTACTGTAAAGTTACCGATACCTTGGCAATGGCGAAGAAGATATTCCCAGGTAAAAGAAACAACCTAGATATCTTATGTGACCGTTACGGTATTGATAACTCGCACCGTACTCTCCACGGTGCATTGCTCGATGCGGAGATCCTAGCCGACGTCTACTTATTGATGACGGGTGGTCAAACTTCGCTGCAATTTAACGCTGGTCAACAGGAAGGCGAAGCCGAAAGCATACGAAGAGTAGAAAGTGGTCGAAAATCCCTAAAGGTTTTACGAGCTACGGCCGATGAAGTAGAAGCGCATCAAAGTCGTTTAGATCTCGTCGAGAAAAGCGGAAGCTGCCTCTGGCGTCAGTAGGGAGAAAGTATGTTAAGGGTATTGGCTACCGGTTGCTTATTGCTGTTAAGCTTTGGCTTACATGCAGCAACAGAATCCGTAATGAGTTTATTGGATAACCGTTTTCGAGTTGATCCCAGTATTGAACAAGTCACCTTTGTGATTTATCGAGCCGATAACTCTAAACCTGTCGTTTTGGTTCGCCCTGATGGCAAGAAATACTATTCTTGGCGCAATGCTGATAATGTCCGTTGGTACGAAGAATCGTCCATGGACATTATCTCTATCGACAATCCGATGCCCGGCCCTTGGCAAGCGATAGGTAAAGTTTCCCCTAAGAACAATATCAAGCTCCTGTCTCATCTTGTTTTGGATGCTAATGAGTTCCCAGATAAGTTGTATCAAACAGAACACATTAAATTTACCGCTCGACTGACTTCTGATGGCAAGCCGCTGGTGCTGCGCGATTTTCTCGATCGCGTAAAGCTTAAAGTCACCTTTACTAAGTTTGTTGAAAACGAAGAGTCTTTGGTGAGAGAAGCGCGCCCGGTGCCGGTTGTGATGGGCGAATTTGCCGATGATGGCGCTGATCTTGATGAAAAGGCTGGAGATGGTGTGTTCACGGTCTCTTTGCCAATAGATATCGAGCCCGGTAAATACCGAGCGCGTATTACCTCTGGTAATGGCGTGTTCCTGCGAGCGCAGGAGCAAGAAGTCTTGGTTTACCCAACACCGATCACTAGCACCTTCATTCAATCACGAAAAGAGGGTTTACCTCATACTATTGTGGTGTCTGGTGAACAGGGGATGATCGCACCGAGCTCGTTAGCGGTTCATGTTGAGCACAAGGCTCCTGATGAATATGTGATGTACAAGCAGGGGCAAGCTGAAGTCGACGCAATGAAAGTCGCTCTTGAGGTGCCTTATAATGGCGATTTGGGGATTTATAATTGGTCAGGGATGGTTTACGCCACTGATGCTTCAAGTCAGCGCCCACTGATCTTTCCTATTACCGAGCAGTCGTACAGCGTTGTTGAAGATATCGACTTAGCAGAGTCACGACGCCTTCAAGAAGAAGCACTTGCTGAACAGAAGCGTATCGCAACAGAGTTGATGATCCTTCAAAAACGTGAAGATGACAGACAGCGCAGTATGATCATTATTGCGGTGGGTAATGTGGTCGCGATTCTATTGGGCTTATTGATTTGGTTTGTGGTTCGTAAGGTTAAAGCGAAGAAAAAAGCGTTACCTGAGATGCAGCTCAAGGCGCCTAAGTAACTTGCTTAGATGGTTAGGTTGTCTAGAGAAAATAAGCCGCTAGATAAAGCATTGGAATTTGTGGCAACGAAATCATGAACAAAAAAACGGGACTCATAGGAGTCCCGTTTTTGTTTCTTTTTCTGGCCTTAAGCTACGTTATCAATCGATTGGTCTGGGTACTGAGACTTTGCTGCAAGCTCCTCTGGTGAGAAGTCATCCACGTTAATCGTGTACAGTCTATGTTCCTCAGCGCTAATCAGAAGATTTGCCTCTTCTTGCGTTAAAATACCTTTCTCAAGTCCCAACTGAGCAACAAGATCAAGTCGTAAGAAGGCACGTTTTTGATGTGTCTCTTTACAGACTTTGTCGAACAGAGGTTCAGCTTGAAGAATTACTTCTAGCGCTTTTTCAATCTTACCTACTGGGTTGTATTCCGTCGCTTCTAGATATTGGCCACGACCGATACGAGAGCGTGTTTCGCTTGGTGTTTGTAGAATGTGCGCGACTTTGCTGTCGAGCTTGTCGTTTGGTGCACGACGGATACGACCAAATGGCATCAGCACAACACGAAGCAGACGACCAATCACAGGATTAGGGAAGTTCGCTAAGAACTCATCAATCGCCACTTCAGTCTGACGTAAGCTATCTTGCATACCCCAATGTACTAGCGGTAGATCTTCAGCGTTGCTGCCTTCGCTTTCAAAGCGCTTCAACGTTGCTGAACCTAGGTAAAGTTGACTCAGGATATCCCCCAGTCTTGCTGATAAACGTTCTCTACGCTTTAGTGAGCCGCCTAGAACTGCCATTGAAATATCAGACAGTAGCGCTAGGTTTGCACTGTAGCGGTTTAGTTGTTGGTAATAACGCTGTGTCTGTTTATCTGTTTTATTTGAAGGTGTTGGCGCATCAGAACCACGGCCATCGGTTAAACCAAACCACAAGCTGCGGACTAGGTTACTCATCGTAAAGCTAACGTGTCCTGCTAACGCTGAATCAAACTTATCAAGCGCATCGCTGCTTTCAGAATAAGCCGCTTCCATTTCGTTCAGTACGTAAGGGTGACAGCGAATCGCACCTTGACCATAAATGATCATTGAACGAGTCAGGATGTTTGCGCCTTCAACCGTAATCGCGATAGGCGAACCTTGGTAGCCACGAGCTAGGAAGTTCGATGGGCCTAAACAAATGCCTTTACCACCGACGATATCCATCGCATCAATGATGCTGCGTTGGCCACGGTGAGTACAGTGGTACTTAACGATTGCAGAGATAACCGAAGGCTTTTCGCCTAGGTCGATACCTGCGACGGTTAGATTACTTGCAGCGTCCATTACATAAGCGTTACCCGCTAGGCGTGCAAGTGGCTCTTCAATCCCTTCCATGCGGCCAATAGGCTGTTTGAACTGACGACGGATACGAGCGTAAGCGCCGGTTGCGAGCGCAGCAGACTTAATGCCACCGGTTGAGTTTGAAGGCAGTGTGATACCACGACCAACCGACAGACACTCAACTAGCATGCGCCAGCCTTGACCTGCCATTTTCTGGCCACCAATGATGAAATCGATAGGCACGAAGATATCGTCGCCTTGCGTTGGACCATTCTGGAAAGGTACGTTTAGTGGGAAGTGGCGGTTGCCAATCTCTACGCCTTTTAAATCAGTTGGGATAAGCGCACAGGTGATACCCAGATCTTTTTGGTCACCAAGTAGGCCATCCGGGTCACGCAATTTAAAAGCCAAGCCTAAAACGGTCGCGACAGGCGCGAGAGTGATGTAACGCTTGTTCCAAGTTAGGCGCATGCCAAGTACTTCTTCGCCTTGCCAGTCGCCTTTACAAACTACACCGTAATCTGGGATTGAACCTGCATCTGAACCGGCTTCTGGGCTAGTCAGAGCAAAACAAGGGATCTCTTTACCTTCCGCTAAGCGAGGCAGGTAGTGGTTTCTTTGTTCTTCTGTACCGTAGTGTTGTAACAGCTCACCAGGGCCTAATGAGTTAGGTACGCCAACCGTCGATGACAATACACTAGAAACACCCGTCAGCTTCTGTAGAACCAAAGATTGAGCGTAAGCTGAGAACTCTAAGCCGCCGTATTTTTTCTTGATGATCATGGCGAAGAATTTATGGTCTTTCAGGTATTGCCATACTTCTGGTGGCAAATCAGCAAGCTCATGAGTGACTTGGTAATCATTGACCATTTCACACACGGTATTTACTGGACCATCTAAAAACGCTTGCTCAGCTTCAGAGAGTTTCGGGTCAGCAATGTTTTGAAGCTTCTTCCATTCAGGTTTACCTTTGAACAGCTCTGCTTCCCACCATACTGTGCCAGCTTCTAGTGCTTCTTTTTCTGTCTGAGACATTGCCGGTAGAACTTTCTTAAATAAAGAGAGTGCTTTTTGGCTGATCAGTGTCTGACGAATGGTAGGTACAGCAAAGATCGCAACGGCTAACAGGTAACAAAGCCATCCAGTGACTGCCACGCCGCCAAACAGTGTTAATGCTACCATTGCGCCGGTTAATACAACTAATGCACGTACCAGACTGACTCTATGGTAAAGACAGACGCCTAAGATGGCGGTCATGCCGAGTAGGGAGAGCAATATGTTCATGATCGATTTCCTTTTCAGAGATCACTTATTGTTATTAAGTTTTAGGTAAGAGGTCTAACCAGTCGAGTGTAAACAAAATATTAAATATTTGTAAAACTCCAAAGTGAGTAAAAAGTGATCTCAATAGAGTTAAAGTTCTAATTGTGAGAGGTTGGTGGCGAATATTTGGACGGATTTACAACGACAAGTTAATTAAGGTGGCAATCTTTGGGCTTAAGTGTCGACACTATTTCATGTTTGTGGGTAAACTCAGCTATAAAGAGGGGAAAACCCTCAGTTCTCATTTCACGCACTTTAAGCTGCGTCAAAAAAAATAAGAGATAAGCCTTATGTACCAAGACCTAATCAAAAGTGAATTAAACGAAGCTGCTGACGTTCTGAATAAGTTCCTGAGTGATGACCATAACATCGCTCAAATTGAAGCGGCGGCAAAACTGATTGCTGACTCATTCAAGCAAGAGGGCAAGGTGCTTTCTTGTGGTAACGGTGGTTCACACTGTGATGCAATGCACTTTGCGGAAGAGCTTACTGGCCGATACCGTGAAAACCGTCCAGGTTACGCTGGTATTGCGATTTCAGATCCAAGCCACTTGTCTTGCGTGAGTAATGATTTTGGCTACGACCACGTATTTTCTCGTTATGTAGAAGCGGTAGGTCGTAAAGGTGATGTGTTGTTCGGTCTGTCGACTTCAGGTAACTCTGCCAATATTCTAAAAGCGATTGAAGCTGCTCAAGCTAAAGGCATGAAGACGATAGCATTGACGGGTAAAGATGGAGGCAAAATGGCGGGTTGTGCTGATATCGAAATCCGAGTGCCACACTTTGGTTACGCAGATCGCATCCAAGAGATTCACATTAAGATCATTCATATTGTGATTCAGCTTGTTGAAAAAGAGATGGAATAACAGTTTTACAGATATTTGGAGCCTAGGTTTGTGGCTCCATTGGTTTTAATAGGGAGTAGATTAAACCATGTGTGAATTGCTCGGTATGAGCGCGAATGTGCCAACTGATATTTGTTTTAGCTTTACTGGTCTTATGCAGCGCGGAGGCAATACTGGTCCGCACCGCGATGGCTGGGGTATTACCTTCTATGAGGGAAAGGGTTTTCGTACATTTAAAGATCCTAACCCTAGCTGTGAATCAAAGATCGCTGAGTTGGTTCAAAACTACCCAATTAAAAGCCAAGCCGTTGTCAGTCATATCCGTCAAGCGAACCGTGGTGGTGTTAATCTAGAGAATACACACCCTTTTACTCGTGAGCTTTGGGGGCGATACTGGACCTTTGCTCACAATGGTCAATTAACGGATTACGACGATCTGATCAGTGGTCGTTTCAGACCGGTTGGCGAGACAGACAGTGAGCTCTCTTTCTGTTGGCTACTCAAACAACTTGAAGAGCGTTTCCCAGAACCACCACAAGACATGGAAGGTATGTTTCGCTTCGTAGCGGAATGTTGTGACCAGCTGCGTGAGAAAGGCGTCTTCAACATGTTACTCAGTGATGGTGAGTATGTGATGACCTACTGCACCAACCATTTGTACTGGATAACAAGGCGCGCACCTTTTGGTAAAGCGAGCCTGATTGATGAAGATGTTGAGATTAACTTCCAAGAAGAAACTACGCCTAATGATGTGGTTACAGTGGTGGCAACTCAGCCTCTAACAGACAATGAAGAGTGGTTTAGAATGAAGCCGGGTGAATACGCGCTGTTTCATTTTGGTGAGCTGATTGGTAATAACCACCAAGCGTTGGAAGGTGTCGCTTATGCGCCGAAGAAGGTAGCAAGCCAAGCGCCAACGGAGCCATTGAACTAAGCTAAGTATCCCGGATAGTATTATTTGAACCGTATAAAAAAGGCCGCTTACTGAACTAATGAATCGTAAGCGGCCTTTTTTGATGTGATTTGATTTCTGACGAATTACTCTTCTGCGTAACCGTGTTTGCTTAATGCCTTACCGTCTAAGACAGCCTGCCCATTTAGCATTGATAAACGATCTTCTGCGAACCATTTGCAGACCATAGGGTAAATGCAGTGTTCTTGAGTAAGCACTCGGCTTGCCAGAATATCAGCATCGTCATCTTCAAATACCGGAACCTTAGCTTGTAAGATCACAGGGCCACCATCAAGCTCTTCGGTAACAAAGTGGACGCTAGTTCCGTGCTCTTTATCTTGTGCATCAATGGCACGCTGGTGGGTGTGTAGGCCTGGGTATTTAGGTAACAGGGAAGGGTGAATGTTGACCATTTTACCCGCATAGTGACGAACAAACTCTGAACTCAGGATACGCATGTATCCCGCAAGTACGATTAAATCGGGTTGGTATGCATCAATCTGAATCATCAATTCATGATCGAACTCTTCACGTGAACCAAAGTCTTTTGGATTCACTGAATGTGCGTCAACACCTGCGGTTTTCGCTCGTTCTAATCCAAAAGCCTCTGCTTTGTTTGAAAAGACAGCCTTAACTGAAGCATCAATCATATTGCTATCACAGGCATCCAAAATTGCCTGTAAGTTACTTCCGCTTCCTGAAACTAACACAACGATGTTTTTCTTAGAGTGACTGGTTTTATTTGAGTGATTGTTTTTCATAGAGTGGGTCATACGATTGATTAACTGAACTGTTTACAATGTACCTACATAAACTAAGGTTTTCTGCGGGCTAAATAGCAAAATGAGGACCATTAGGTCCTCATTGATTAACTAAGTAAGTGAGCGTATCACTTATTTGATTTCAACTTGCTCTTCGCCAGCTTCAGCGTTTGCGATCTCACCGATAACCCAAGCGTTTTCGCCTTCAGCTTTCAGTAGTTCAACAGCAGCGTCTGCTTGATCTTTAGGTAGAGCAACAACTAGGCCTACACCACAGTTGAAAGTGCGGTACATTTCAAATGTCTCCACGTTACCTTTCTCTTGTAGCCAGTTGAAGATAGCAGGCCATTCCCAGCTCTTGCCATCAATAACTGCTTTAGTGCCTTCAGGAAGTACGCGTGGGATGTTTTCCCAGAAACCACCACCTGTGATGTGCGAGATAGCATGAATGTCATGCTCAGCAATCATCTTAAGTGCCGATTTGATGTAAATCTTAGTAGGTTCTAGTAGGTGCTCACCGATAGTGCGACCTTCTAGTTCTTCACTCTTATCAGCACCAGAAACTTCTAGGACTTTACGAATTAAAGAGTAACCGTTTGAGTGTGGACCACTTGAGCCAACAGCGATAAGTGCGTCGCCTGCTGCTACTTTAGTGCCGTCAATGATGTCAGCTTTTTCTACAACACCAACACAGAAGCCAGCTACATCGTAGTCGTCGCCTTCGTACATGCCTGGCATTTCAGCAGTTTCACCACCGATTAGTGCACAGCCAGCTTGAACACAGCCTTCAGCAATACCAGAAACAACGTCTGCTGCTGTATCTACATCTAGCTTACCTGTTGCGTAGTAGTCTAGGAAGAATAGCGGCTCACCACCTTGAACGATTAAGTCGTTCACACACATTGCCACTAGGTCGATACCAATGGTGTCGTGTTTTTTCAGATCCAAAGCAAGGCGAAGTTTAGTACCAACACCATCAGTACCTGAAACAAGTACCGGCTCTTTGTATTTCGTTGGAAGTTCACATAGGGCGCCAAAGCCACCAATACCGCCCATTACTTCAGGGCGACGAGTGCGTTTAACAGCACCTTTGATACGGTCTACTAGTGCATTACCTGCGTCGATATCAACACCAGCGTCTTTGTAGCTTAGAGAAGAAGTATTACCACTCACGGGATAGTCCTCGAACTTAAGTTGGATGTGAAAACGGCGCTATTCTAACAGGGCTTGATTACCAAGAGCAAACGTTTGCGCGGTTTTTTTTATTAGAATAAAGATTCTGAAATAACCTTAGAGTTCGTGTATAATCTACAGGTTTGTTTAAATATTGCCGGAGTTGGAAATGAAAGTTGTTGAAGTGAAACACCCGCTAGTAAAACATAAAATTGGCCTGATGCGTGAAGGTGAGATTAGCACTAAGCGTTTTCGTGAGCTAGCGACAGAAGTGGGTAGCCTTCTAACATACGAAGCGACATCAGACTTTGAAACTGAGCGTGTGACGATTAACGGTTGGAACGGTCCAGTAGAAGTTGACCAAATTAAAGGTAAAAAAGTAACTGTAGTGCCAATCCTACGTGCTGGTCTAGGCATGATGGACGGCGTTCTTGAGCACATCCCAAGTGCACGTATCAGCGTTGTTGGTATCTACCGTGACGAAGAAACACTTGAGCCAGTACCATACTTCAACAAGCTTGCATCTAACATCGATGAGCGTATTGCTCTAGTGGTAGACCCAATGCTTGCAACAGGTGGTTCTATGATCGCGACTATCGACCTGATGAAAGAGAAAGGTTGTAAGCACTTTAAGATTCTTGTGCTTGTTGCTGCTCCTGAAGGTATCGCTGCTCTAGAAAAAGCGCACCCAGATGTTGAGCTTTACACGGCTGCAATCGATGAGAAGCTAAACGACAAGGGCTACATTGTTCCTGGTCTTGGCGATGCTGGCGATAAGATCTTCGGTACTAAGTAATTCGGTTTCAGCTTAAGTGACCCTAAACAGTTCCTTAACTCGCTGAATTAACCGTATTAATAAAAAGGGAGAGCATTCGATGCTCTCCCTTTTTTGATCTTGTTTGGTTGTGATTCTTTTGAATCTAGCCTTATCGATTCATTAATCGATTTGAGCTTTATCTACCACAGTGTTGTCACCTAGCTCATCTGGAAGTACTAGGTTAAGTAGAATCGCTACGATGCCACATAGGCTTACGCCCTGTAGGCTAAAGTCACCGATGCCAAATGCCATGCCGCCAATACCGAAGACTAACGTAATGCCTACAATCACAAGGTTGCGTGATTTGTGCAGGTCAACTTTGTTTTGAATTAGAGTATTCAAGCCTACGGTTGCGATAGAACCAAACAGTAGAATCATGATGCCGCCCATCACAGGAACCGGAATCGTTTGAAGTAGTGCGCCTAGCTTACCGACCAATGCAAGAACGATAGCTGTTACTGCTGCCCAAGTCATGATCACTGGGTTGAATGCTTTGGTCAGCATTACCGCACCTGTTACTTCACTGTACGTCGTGTTTGGTGGCGCGCCCAGCATAGAAGCAGCAATTGTTGCCACACCGTCGCCAGTAATTGTGCGGTGTAGGCCAGGTTTTTTAAGGTAGTCTTTACCGGTCACGTTAGAGATAGCAAGCATGTCACCAACGTGCTCAACAGCAGGTGCAATCGCAACAAATACCATAAAGAAGATCGCGTTGATGTTGAACTCTGGCGCTGTGAAGTTTGGCAGTGCTAACCAAGATGCTTGCGCTACTGGTGTGAAGTCGACTGCGCCATAAACCAAGCTAGTGATGTAACCCGCGACAATACCACCGAAGATTGGCAGTAGCTTAAGGAAGCCTTTAGAGAACACACTGATGACAATGGTCACTAACAGTGAAATCGAAGAGATCCACAGTGCAGCGTCTGCATCAACAAGCTGAACCGCGCCATCGCCTGTCTTACCTAGCGCCATGTTAACCGCAACAGGCGCAAGGCCTAAACCGATAACCATGATCACAGGGCCAACCACGACAGGTGGAAGCAGTTTATGGATGAAGCCAACGCCACGAACTTTAATTAACGCGCCCATTAGTACATACACAACACCCGCCGCCATAAGGCCGCCCATGGTTGCACCTACACCCCAAGTTTGAATACCAAACATGATAGGCGCGATGAATGCGAAAGAAGACGCTAAGAAGATTGGCACTGAACGGCGTGTAATAAGTTGGAATAAAAGGGTACCGACACCTGCGCCAAAGAGTGCAACGTTAGGATCAAGTCCTGTTAGTAGCGGCACGAGTACAAGCGCACCAAAAGCTACGAACAGCATTTGCGCACCTTGCAAAGCATTTTTCATGATATGTCCTTAAAAATGGTCGTTATATGAAAAGTGAAAAATAAAATTCGCGGGATTCTATCACTTAGCAATCGATTGCTACACCAGATAGATCAAATTTATTTATCTTAGTGATGTTTTATATCCATCTAAGCCCTAGAAATTCAGTTTATAAGTGAGCGATTTATCATGGCCAGGTGATATTTTGTGGTTATTAAACACAGTGGGCGCTATCGACCTTGCCCCTCAATCCATAGTTGCTTATCATCTAGGCACAAGATTTGAATATTAGGATCAGTATGCGCTACATAGCATTGTTGTTGATGGGACTATTAGCCTCTCCGAGTTATGCCTTAACTCAAGTAGATATTTTTAGTGCTGAAGTTGCGATTAACGCTGAAGACAAACAGCCAGAACAAGTGGCAAGAAATACAGGTATGGAGCAGGTATTGATACGTGCGACTGGCCAAACTGATGTCGCTTCGAATGAGACGATTCAAAAGGCGATGCGCAAGAGTTCGCAGTACATGTCTCAAATGAGTTTTGGCGAAAGCAATGACCAATCAACATTGCGTATGCGTTTTAACGGTGCTCAAATCCGTTCTCTGTTGACTCAAGCACAGTTACCTTACTGGCCTGACACGCGTTCAAACATCCTTGTTTGGCTGGTGGAAGAGGACAACTACGACAAGAACATCGTATGGGAACACTCTAACTCAGAGTTAGCAGCTAGCTTACAAGCTAACGCAAAAGAGCGTGGCTTGCCGCTAACGCTGCCTGTGGGTGACTTTGACGATATTACGGGTATTGCGACTTCTGATTTGTGGGGTAGCTTTGTTACGCCAATCAGTAAAGCGAGTCAGCGTTATCCTGTTGATGCTGTGTTGGTGATAAAGGCTCAATCTTCAGGCCTACGTTGGGCTCTATACGATCAAAAGCCAAGTCAATTGACGAGCGCACCAACATCGCCTGTAAGTGGTTCTTTATCAGGTAACAGCGCAACGACTTCTAAGCAGTTAGTCGACCAAATCAGTAACTACTACGCAGGTAAAAGTGCCGTGACGGTAGCGAGTGAGTCATCAGAATCGATTTTAACGCAGTTTATTAGCTTGAATAATGCTCAAGACTTCTTCCAGTTGGAGAACGCACTTAAGCGTCTAAACTCGGTGGCAAGCCTAGATATTCTGAAGATTCAGAACAACGAAGTCACTTTCCGAATTCACTTATTGTCGACTCAACAAGAGTTTGAGCAAGAAGTAGCAAGTATTCGCCAAGTTGCGAAGGTTGAAGAATCTTACATTGAGCCTGAAGTGAGCCCTGAATTTGAAACTCAAGACAACACAATGTCTGTAGGTGATGATTCAACAGACGCTGCTGAAGTCGTTGGTGACGAAACTGACTCAGGCGTGCAAGTGATTAAGGGTAATGAGATATCTGAGGATACTGAGCTAACGAATACGCCTGACGCAACGTTAGAGGATTCTAGTAAAGAAGATCTAACCATCACAGCGCCAGTACATGCTAAGCCAAGCTTGGTCTACGAGTGGGTTCGCTCATAATTGTCAGCTGACATGACTGATTGAAATGAAAACATGAAAAAAGCCCTGCAAGAGCAATCTCGCAGGGCTTTTTGTTTGTAAGCGGTCAGCTTAAAAGCATGGGTTCTATATTATTGCTCGAACTTAGCTTTCTCTCTCTTTTCTACTTCAGAAAGACGCTTCAACTTGATGCCTAACTCTTTGGCTCTAAAGCGAGTAAATAAGATATTGCCCGCGAAACCTAGAGTCGTCAGAAGCAGTTCTACAGCCGCTAACAAGCGTTCACCATCGTCTACATACAAAATAGTTAATGCGTGTAGGAAATAGAGCATCAAAACGAAATTTGCCCAAGCGTGCGTATAAGGCTTACCTGCTAAAATGCCCGGCAATGGCAGTAACAGCGGGATAGCCCAAGCAATCGCCAGCGTGACATTACTGAGATGAGGGTGCGGTGAAAGCGTCATCTGCCAAGCCACTACCCAGAATAAAAGTGACAAGTTGCCCGCTAAAGCAAGGTAGCGAAATAGCTTGGTTTTGGGAGACATAGCCTTCTCTGGCATATACATCATTGAGAAATTCCCTTCTGATTTATTGCGATGCGCGCTAGGCGTTTACCTAGGTTTTGCGCCAACTCAATCTCTTCTTTGCTAAGCGAAGCGCTCTCTCCAGTACTGCTTGCACCATAAGGCGTACCACCGGTTTGCGTGGTGTGCAGTGCAGGTTCTGAGTAGGGGATACCCACGACTAACATGCCGTGATGAAGTAGGGGCAACATCATGCTTTGCTGTGTCGTCTCTTGACCACCATGCAGTGATGAAGAAGAGGTAAAGACACAAGCTGGTTTATCGATGAGATCGCCATTGATCCACATTGATGTCGTGCTATCCCAAAAGTGCTTCATTGGCCCGGCCATGTTGCCAAACCAAACCGGACTGCCTAGCGCTAAACCATCACAAGATCGAAGTTCTTGTAACGAGGCGATAGGATCGGTTGGTTGATAGCGCGAATCAGGCTGCTCTTCTACGGTGTACACGTCGTTCACCGTTCTTAGCATGGCTTCACAGTTCGGAATAGATTCAACCCCTCGTGCAATCTGCCTTGCTAGAGCTTGTGTGTTGCCGTGGCGGCTGTAGTAAAGAACAAGAATGTTAATGCTCATATTGGATTACAGAATCTCTAGCACTTGCTCTGGTGGACGACCAATCTTTGCTTTGTTGTTCGCGACAACGACTGGGCGCTCAAACAGTTTTGGATTGGTTGCCATCGCGGCGAAAAGATCTTCATCAGTAACCGAAGCATCACCAAGGTTTGCTTCTTTGTAGTCCGCTTCTTTGGTGCGCATCATGTCGCGAACACTCTCAAAACCAAGCTGAGTGAACAGTACTTTCAGCTGTTCAACTGTTAACGGAGTCTCTAGGTATTTGATTATCTCTGGCTGTACGCCGTTTTCCTGAAGCACTTCTAGAGTTTGACGGCTCTTTGAGCAGCGTGGGTTATGATAAATCACGACAGACATGGTTCTTCCTCATTATTATTTTTGATTTAATTGTTTAGCTGAAGCCACCAGAGGTGACTTCTTTTGTGTGTAACGTTGAGCTTTCTTTTTATTCTGGCAACGAGCATTACCAGTAAACACTCTATTGTAGCGACAAGAAGCGCTCTCGTTGAATCATTAGCTGATCAATTCGAGCGTCGTAGCGTGCTTGTTTTAGGCTACCAAGTTCTGCGATTTGGCTTGCTTGCGTGTAGTACTGAATCGCTTTGTTCCAGTTGGCTTGCAGTGCCAAAATTTCTGCACGAGCAGCCAGTTCTTCGTCACTATTACCAAGGCTCGTATTTACTTTTGAAAGTAAGTGCCAGCCATTGGTGTCGTTCGGATTATCGTGCGTGTAACGTTGCAATACGCGAACCGCTTCCTGTAGATCTTCATTTTCAATCAGTGCATTGGCGTAGTTAATAGTCAGTACTGGGTTGTTTGGTTGACGAACCAGTGCCGATTTAAGTTCTTTAATCGCAATCTCAGGCTGCTTCTTCTCAATGTGCAGATCCGAAAGAGCATCTAGATAAAACAGGTTGGTTGGGTCGCTGTTAATCAGCTTGTTCAGAATGGGCTCTGCTTTGTCTAATTTTTTGGAATCTAGGTAAACTAGTGCTTGACCATATTCTAGTGACGGAACCAAAGTTTTAGGGGCTTTCTTCAGCTGGCGCTCAAACCAATCAAGAGCAGCATCATTATTAATGCCAGCATAGCGAGCAACAATGCGGGCTCTTGCTAGGTGGTAGTCCAGAGAGGGAGCCAGTTTCAGTGGCGGGTAACTACGAGCACGAGCGCGTGAATCGGTAATTCGGTCTTCTGGTAATGGGTGAGTCAGTAGCATTGGCGGTGGTGTGCTCGCATAGCGATATTCATCAGCTAAACGGCCAAAGAAACGTGGCATCGCATTCACATCAAACCCAGCTTTTGCTAGCGTGTTGATACCAAAGCGGTCGGCTTCTTTTTCATTACTACGGGTGTAGTTGATTTGGCTTTGCATATTACCCGCAGTCGTTGCTGTTAGGGCTGCAATGCCGGCTTCAGGAGCTGCAATCGCCAGTAATACAGAGGCTGCTAGCGCTGCAATGGTTGCTGGAGAGCGGCGCGCTTGGTCTTCCATACTACGCGCTAAGTGACGTTGGGTTACGTGCGCGATTTCGTGCGCTAATACAGAAGCCAGTTCACTTTCAGATTGTGCATGCAGGAACAGACCTGAGTGCAAAGCAACATAACCACCAAAGAAAGCAAAGGCGTTGATGTTGCGGTCACGGATCATAAAGAACTGGAAAGGTGTCTTTACATCATTTGCGTTCGCGACCAGACGATGGCCAAGAGTATCAATATATAGATTTAGAACTGGGTCGTTTACGATAGGCTGGCTACTTCTGATGATGCGCATGTAGGCATCACCATAGATAAGCTCTTGGTCTATAGTGAGTGTGCCGCCAGCAGCGGTACCGATATCTGGTAGCTCCAAACTATTGGTATTCGCCATAGTTGGGGTGCTTAATGTAGCTGCGATGCATAAGCAAGCAATTGAGCGAGCGCGTTTAAACATATTAGTCAGTAATACTCCGTTTCTTCTGACAGTAAGACAAGTGCAATGGAAATTGGTTCTTTATCTGATTTAACCTTTGCCAAGTGCGTGCGCTATCATGAAGGAAGATGAATGAATGATGGCGCGTTTTCAAAAACAGATTACAATACGACCCTTATAATAAGCATCGAGCTCAAGAATGACACCTAATATTCTAGATTTACGCCAAGAGCGCTGTCCAATGGCGCTATTATTAGCCAAGCGTCACAGTGTAAAGTTAGAAGTAGGGCAGTCATTGTCAATTTATGTCTCTGATAACAGCTCGATGAAAGATATTGTTACTTATTTGTCTAAGCAAGCCTATGACGTCGTCACTGAGGTTTGCTCTAATTACCATCATCTCCTCGTCACTAAAAAGGAATTGCAGTCAGATGCTTGAAATGGTCAATCGTTGGTATAAACGACGTTTCTCTGATCCCCATGCTGTCAGTTTGGTTGCCATCATTCTCTTCGGCTTTATTACGATCTACTTCTTTGGTCACCTAATTGCACCACTCTTGGTTGCGATTGTGTTGGCTTATTTGCTTGAGTGGCCTGTTACCCAACTTCAAAGACTCGGTGTCCCAAGAACGCCTTCGGTGATGTTGGTGATCATGATGTTCTTTAGCGTGATGCTACTTGCGATCTTTGGCTTGGTACCAACTATTTGGCAACAAGTGGGTAACCTAATCAATGACATCCCAAGCATGTATGGCAGCTTGCAAAACTTCATTGCAACGATTCCTGAACGCTATCCAGAATTAGCCAACCTGCAGATCGTTGAGTCCATTATGTCTAACGCCAAGAACAAAGCGTTAGGTTTTGGTGAAAGTGTTGTCAAAGGCTCTCTTGCTTCTCTTGTGAGCTTAGCGACCTTAGCGGTTTACTTGATTCTTGTACCACTGCTTATTTTCTTCTTGTTAAAAGACAAAGAAGAGATGATCAGAATGGCGAGCGGTGTACTTCCTCGAAATCGTCGTTTAGCGACCAAAGTATGGGAAGAGATGAACCAGCAAATCTCGAACTACATTCGCGGTAAGGTTCTCGAGATTTTAATCGTTGGTGGTGTGAGTTACGTAACCTTCGCGATTCTGGATCTGCGTTATTCAGTCTTGTTGGCTGTAGCGGTTGGCTTCTCGGTGCTGATCCCTTATATCGGCGCGGCAGCTGTGACTGTTCCGGTGGCGATCGTTGGTCTGTTCCAATGGGGATTAGAGCCTCAGTTTTACTGGTTGCTTCTCGCTTACGGTATTATCCAAGCGCTAGATGGTAACGTGCTCGTTCCTGTTCTTTTCTCTGAAGCGGTGAACCTGCACCCAGTGGCCATTATTGTTGCCGTGTTAGTGTTTGGTGGACTGTGGGGATTCTGGGGCGTGTTCTTTGCTATCCCGTTGGCGACGCTAGTTAAGGCGGTTTGGAATGCCTTACCGAGTCACGCATTAGACGATGACCCCGAACATCAAAAGTAGTTGATCTTGTTATAGAAAAAGGCCGAACATCCATGATGTTCGGCCTTTTTGCTCTTAGCTTAATCATTAGCTTAATCATTAGCTTAATGAGTGTTGCTCTTGGCTTAGAAAGTGATGAATCTAAGTCATTAACTCACTCAAATCGCCCTTAAGCTTCTTGATTGAAGTAATCTAGAACCACTTCGTGGTGAGTCTTAGTCTTGAACTTGTTGAAGACATGTTCAATCTGACCTTCTTCATCAATTAGGAAGCTAATACGGTGCAGACCATCGTATACCTTACCCATGAGTTTTCACCCTTGGAAATAAATTAGGACATAAAAACTGACGTTTTTAAATTAAATTTATATTTAACAGTGAGTTAGGTTGGTGGTTTTTATTTTTTTATCCTAATTATATCAGTTGTCATATTTTTTTTGTAAATGGGCTGGTTTGACGACTTTAGGAGTCTAAGCTTGTCATAAAAAATTTAGGCAATTCTCATATGAAGGCTGTTTTTCATAGCCATCGATAGCTTTGTAGTTATGAAGCAACGCACTCCCCGATGATTATACGATTTAGCTTAGCTAAATCGAATTTGGAAAGAAACAAGTCAGTCCATAATAGCACTAATCTAAATTACTTCCTTTCTTCTCAACTTGTTACTTGGGGTATATCAGAAGGCACCAATCAAATGAGGTGCACCTTAATACCTCTAACTAGGTAGTTAAATTAATTGTGCTATTACGCAAGTCCTTCAACTCAAATGACCAACGCGGGTAACGCAATACCTTCAAAGGCACAATGTTGTCGAGCGAAGTGTTTGATGGCTCGTGTACTAACATGTGTACTTGCATTAAAAACTGACTTCATATACATATTGAAAGGCTTGTTAATACTAAAATAGCTCAATGCTAACCTATAACAAAAGTCGGCAAGTTTGATATCTGACGAGTTCGTTGCAACTAGAACCTCATTTAAAAACTCTGGCCCTATCCTTTTTAGTCTAATCCAAGATTCGAAGTAATCAGGATTGCTGCAAAACTGCGACAAACTCATATACATTTCGCTTCTTTGATTAGGCAAACTATGCTGATTTAGTAATTGTGCAGTTAGTAGAGCGTTTTCATGAAACTCGTCAGTCGTAACGGCCTCATTAGTTTGAAAATCGAACGTGATTAGGCGTTCAACATCATCACACGTCGGATCAAGTAGAAGAATATCATCAATTTTTTTTGTTCGAGTGCCAGCAGAAAGACCGACTTCTGCATACTGCTCTTCCATGACTGAGTTATCGATTTTTTTGTATTGGTCTTTTATTTTTTCACCATTGCACTTATCACAAGACAAATGCAAATTATTCCAGTCATATGCTCTTTCTGGGTGGAAGTTATTGTAAGGACGAAAGTGCTCCACGACATGCCTAGTACGTATGTCTTTTTGACAAAGAAAACACAGGTTAGCGTAGATTCTACGAAGAGCCGACTTTACCGTTTCATCACCATAAACCCCGTTATCAACTTTAGTTGACCCACCCATTTTTATTTTTAGAATTAAATTATCGTAGCGTTCCCTATTAGCATGGAGATTCGTTAAAGCAAAAGGTTCTCCAGCTATATTGCGATTAACCTTCCGCATTAATCACCTCAATAAATTCACTATCCCCCATCATGTAGCATATTCGCTCAATCTCTCTTGTTAGTGAGTCGGACTTACCAATCAATGAGCTACGAACAAATAGAGCTCGACTATTATCGTTCTTTGATAATGCCTCTTTTAAAAAACCTATCCTTTCTTGTACCTTTGGTGAAAACCCTTGGTCTTGCCCGAAAATTTTTAGTGCAACTTCATTTATATCGTAGTAACTGAAGTCATCGTCCAAGATCTCGCCTGAAGGCAGTTTTACGACGAGAGAGCTTTTACCTAGAGAGCGAATTAAGTAAGGGCTATGAGTAGTAATAACAAATTGTATATTTGGAAAGTAATCCAAAAACCAAGGCAGTACTTTTTCTTGGAATGATGGATGGAAATTCATATCCATTTCATCAATAAAAACAATACCATCAATATTTTTCATTTGATTAATGCTGACTCGGTTGACCGTAGCAATGTCGGCCATTTGAATCAAAATATTAATAGCTGTTACAAACCAGTCACTCTGCCCAGCAGATAGAGCACTTAATTCCGGAACATTGGTAAATGAAATTCGTTTATCAGGGAAAGGCGTTACACTATAGCCTCCCTCAATAGACGGCTCTACAGATCGAAGAACATGAAAGAAATACTTATATAGAGAATACGGGCTGTCGTTACCATGAGATTTACCAATCATTTCATCCAGTAATACATCCATGAAATATGAATTGGTTTCTTCAAGCCCAGAATTTACCCGCATAGGAAACTTACGAGTTCCGACAACACGGCCCCGTGTTGTTACAACTTCGTGTGACGTTGGTTGATTATCATGCTCCCAAGCAGGCAACTCGTTCCTACTATATGGGCGGAACAACACTACATTCTTTGGTATAAGATCGGGTTTAAACCTATCGACACCATTAATGTTAGAGGTGCTTAACATAAACTGGTCAGTTGGACTATAATAACGACCAAAGGTTGCCCTCAGAACTGCCTGATTATCTTGAGCTAATAAATCAGGTGATGGGACCATCGCTCTATGGGAGTGTATTGTGACTTCATTTTCAGTAAATGATGTTGATATGAGGGCAAAGCTCCCTCCGCTTTCAGCTGTATTAGATACATGGTTCAAATTGTCTCTGTATATATCTTGTTTATCACTTGGAGAGGATGTGTTGCTAGTGTTACGTAAGTTGGAATAAAGTACAGACAGCAAAGAAGATTTATTCGAGCCATTCTCACCGACAAAACAGATGACACGATTATCTTCTGGTATTGACAAGTCTAGCTCTTTTATTTTTTTGAAATTTTTAATACTTATTTTAGATATTTTCATTACTTGACCTATCTGGTTCGATAACACTGTATTGCTTAGCTTTCTTACCTTAGCAAAGCTAGATCGTTGATTACTTATGCTATCTTTCGAATCTACGTATTCTAATTTAAATTAAGTAAACTTCAGATCTGTGTCTAATGGAAAGTCGTTGTAAGCGAACACTGAACTCCACTAACTTGATCTGATCAGGATAGACTTAACATTAAGTTAAGCCACTTCTTTGAGCTCGAACTGCTCTTGGCTTAGGTAATCTAGAGCGTTGTGTTTTCTAAGCCATTGTAATCCACTTCGATATATTCAAAATATATTTTCTCGCTTTTGATTTCACGTCATCGAAAGCCCATATTGAACAGCCACAGCTAGTAGGAAAAGTTTTCATCACAGGCATAGCTCGAAATGGAGAACTTTTGAAGTAAAAAGTGCCTCGGGTAAAAAACAGACTATAACGACTTTGGACCATTGTGAATTATGCCCCATAGAGCATCCTGATTTTGCGGGTTACTTCTATTGTTGCAACCAGCCGCCCCCACAGGTTGCTGCTGGCCAAGTATTAGCAAGATGAGGCGAAGCTTGAGGGGTGACTAGTAAGGCACCCTTTAATACCAATCAAGCATTATCTTCTCAAGATCTATAGAGATTCATCTTGATCTCTTTAAGTATATCGCTAATTCTCCAAGAGGAAATTATTTCCCTTGAATCGAGCCAGGTAGCCAAAGCCTGATTCTCTGGTGTGTCTTTGAGTCTTGGTGAATGATACCCGATGGTTATGTCGGAATATGGCTTAGGGAGAGTAGCTAAGACATCACGTACGCCATCATCCGTTAAGAGGTGATGATACTTATTCAAAAGTGCAACTTGTGTTGCTGTCGATGAAGAGTTCCTTATCAAAATACGAATAATATCCCCATTTATGTTTGGAGGAGTGTCATCACCATTTAGTATGATAGAACTAATAATTGCAGAATGCTCAGGTAGATCAACTAACGAGTGTAAATCAACAATCATCTCGATGACCTTTATTTTGTTTTTATGGGTAATCTCGGACTGAAGGAGAGCAACAAGGAAATTATCATCAAAGTCAAACTCAAAGTCGTCTAGCTCCGCCAAAAATGTATCGATATTACTCGCAACAAACAGGACCTGTAACAGTCTGTCGTTGAGCGCATTGAGAGAATCATTAGAAAATGCGACTTTTGCTTCTTGAATTAGGATTTTAAGTTTTGTTGACTCAAGTTCTGCAGGAAACAGTGTAAACAGTACAGGTAAAGCTTCTACATACGTTTTGTATCTACTATCGGACATTGAATTCGCATTAAGAACAAAAGAACGTATTTTTTTTGAATCCGAATCACTAGGGATAGCTTGTTTCAAAATGACCGTACAAACAATATCTTGATCGAGATATTCAACTAAGCTATTCGGCTCAAAACCTTCACTTTCCATAAAGGCAAGACAGTTTTCCCAGTTTGGTTCAATCATAGTTAATTTGAATAGCGTTGAGTGCAATCTCTCTGGCACACCTTCTAGCGTTGGTAACGCTGTCGTCTGCTGCTCAAGAAACTCCTGAATCACATGTGGCTTTATCTCTTCACGGCGAATTACATCCAAAATAGCGGATACATCCTCCTCTGTATTAGTTTTAATAGACAAAAGAATATTGCATAAATAATTTTCAAAATTACTTTCAATTCGATTTATCAAGACGGTACTGTTCGTCGCACGTATTGCCGTGAGATTCCTTGTGTGCAATGGGGTGAGTTCTCCCTCTCCCAATATCACTTGATAAGCAAATTCTATGTTCGCTAACGTAAGTTCAAAAAGTCCTTCTTTAAACATTGAGTTCACAATGTCAGAGTGATCTTTAATTACATCGAAGTCTTTAACGTCAAAATTTAGGCAAACGAAACGCTCAGGTTCGAGCTCAGGCGAGCTGATCAGAATATCAGAGAGGTTCTCTGATACAAAAGCAGGGAATTCTTCAAAATCTCTTGAAATAGATTTAAGTGAATGTTTCGTTAATCCAGCAAGAAGTTGAATACCGTGTACAAAGTTGTTTGGACTAGTAAGTATAGTCGGTACAAGCTCACTCCAGACATTAGCTAACTCTTGGAGAAGTTTAGGGACATCATTCCCGCTACTGTAATAAGCAATAAAGAAGTCTTCGCAGTTGAAAAACTCTTCCATAATGTACCCAAAAAGCTTCTCTAATTGACTTTTGTAACGGCGTCGATCACTCAACAGATTGTCAACAAGTGAGATATTCAAAACGTAGCTTTGTCCAAAATCCTCATCTCTCATCGCCGCAATAACTTCGTTCGGATTATCAATAGGAAAATCTGGTTCTGGTGTAATAAATGCACGTATTTTAATGAGAAATTTATTGTCATTGGGCGACAATCGACCAGAATGAAAAAGAGAAGTGTATTGGTAATAGGTATCGTCTAGATAACCTTCTAACAGCAGAAACCGAGCAAGCTCTCCATTCTGACCAAATTCCTCGAAAAACTCCTGTAGACGGTCGTTATTCAATCGTAATTGCTCATGTAGCTTCTTGGTTCTTAGCGTAACAACTTTTGGTCTAAGATCTCGTATTGTTCGTAGAGTTTTGGTTTTATTTTCCTCTGACTTATTTTCTATTTCCTCCTTGCGTTGAAGATAAGTTTTGTGTTGGTCTACATTAGCTTGGAGTTGAGATACATCAAGGCGTTGATTATGACCATGAATATTTCGAGAGTAGATATACCGAGTCTCAAATAGTTCGTCAAACTGTCCATAGCCTGTCAACTTGGCAATAGCCACGTGATTATGATGATCAGTGCCAACACTAGTAGCATTTGATGGAAGAACCTCTATTAGAGCCATCGCATAAATCTGACGCAACTCTTTCAAGTCAGAAGGCGTCTGACGTTCAGCTATATCAAGTTGCTTTTCGAGTGAGGTGATTTCTTCTCTAAACTTTTTCTCTCCGAGGCTTATTAGCTCATCTCGGTAGCTCAATATTGCAGCGAGGGCTCCTTTTCCTCTGTGTAATTTTTCGAAATCCCGTGGATAAACATTTTTGTAGATCAAAACTGCAAGTAGTTTATTGGCGTCGAGTAAGTTTTCTCCATCTGTTTTCAAATTATCCATATAAATACTGTATTCATTGAAAATGTTTTGAATTAACCGGAGATCGTTTAAATAACGTGATACCTCTCTCAGAAACTGACGATCAAGACCTTCGTTAAGTGCAAGTCTTGCTCCTACCTTCAAGACCATATCAATGGAGTTCGATGAGTTGATGATAGGAATAACTGGAATGATAAATTCGAAGAATTTGGTTCGCTCCGTGTTCACAAACATGTCATCGCGTAGCGCATATAGAAATCTAATATGTCGTTTTACGCCTGAATTTGCGTTCACTAGACCGTTAATTTCACGCAATGTAACGAAAATATCAGTATTGTCGAATCGATCTAGATCCTCAATGATTACAAGATCGTAACTAGTTTCTTGGAAAAAGTAGACTATCTCGTCTAAATGACGATTCAGTATTGAGGATTCATCATCACATGCGGGTTTAATTTCGACATTTTTTAGTGAGATCCCCTTGAGTGACAAACCAAAGCTCGCGACATAGAAGTGATGCAGTACCTGCCAGAGAAACGCTGTTGCAAGCACAAATAAACCTAAACTGACTGAATTTTCGAGCGCAATAGGAGTGAAATAAGTACCGTTAATGACTCCTTCCCGCTGATGAAACACATACCAAAGCGCTAGCATCCCTAACAAAATGTACAATGACTTAAAGATTGACCAAACACCAGGCGACTGAATTCTCTTAAAGCGAGATAACGGGAGCTTGTTTGCATCCGCACCGTAAAGCATTTGCTGTAAAATACTTCTCTCGATCTCTTGACGATCCACTGCTTCAACATTCGTGTCCGCTTCGGTAATGAAAGTTGCGAGAGAAATATGGAGAACTGGCCGTCGATACGTTTTCAGGAAAGATTGAATAATGCTACTCTTTCCTGAGCCATAAGGGCCTGTCAGCGCAATATTTGAGATTTTCGGATTGTTCGTTGCAAACCTTAGCGCTTCAGAGTACGAGCCAGCCTTATCCGCCTCATCTGTTGGGGCTAGATCTACGAATTTCGATTGCATATCGTTGACGTGTTTTTTTTGTTCTAGCCAGGACACTGTCGTATCAAGCCCCTTGATGAGCCAACGTATAAATGAGGTAATAGTCTTATTCATATATTTGTAATTACTGGATTTTAAAAATTGGGAGAATGATAGCCGTTGGTGCTTTTGGCTCTTAATGTTCTGAAACCTAAATACAAAAGGGGGTTGAACCATCTATCTATAACATTGCCTTAATATGGTTTAGCTGCATCCTAAGTCATTATCCATACTTCAGCTGTCATGCACTTCTTATCGTTCACATACCACATTAGCATTAATTTTGCCTTATAAAACATATATATAAGCCAAATAACTTTAAATATGACCGGTTTTACCTTGGGCTGAGCTACTCGTCAAATTAAGTGATATATCATTCGAGTTACCTTGATCCTATAGACACCAGACCATTAGCAAACACAGGTTAAAATAGTGACTCAGAGGCTTAGCGCTTCAGCGGTAGTTAGCTCATTTTGGGGTATTTTCGTGCTATCTGACGCTTCCTGAATAATGTGAGAGAGCATTGTGCTACTCTCCCACATTAGATTATTCAGCAGTCTCTTTTACTCTATAGTTTTCTTTCCAATGCCTTGCTATAGGTAGCACTAACATGTGAAGAACAAGCCACCATAAATACTCCGGAGTAGTTCCCCAATAGGTTGATTAAAGAGATTTAAGCCAAATCCATTGCAGGTGGGTTCCGCTTTTTGGTAGCAAATAGTTAAATAAGAGACTGTAACAATGAAAAGTAACCGATAATAACTGATGTACTTTTAGCCCAAAAGAATACGTTCGTAGGCCAGTTAATTATACGGTTGACTTTAAACTCCTCTTTTTCAGTGAATCGCATCTCCATAACTCGGTTGACTATTCCCCATGCAGCACTTGAATACATATACTGCAACAAATCGAGAGCTAAGCCGACAATAAAAAATATTAACGGTGTAATCAACTCAGCAGGAATTGAAACTTTACCGGATTCCTTCTGGACAAATATCCAAACAACAGCAATACCCGCCATAGCTAGTTGCCGACAAACAGCTGATAGAGAACCTGTATGCGTATAGTAATTATTGCGGCTATCTTCTAGTTTCATTGTGGTTTTCTTGGGCCTCCACTACTAGTTCCATTTCCACGTTGTCTTTTTCCTGACTGGTCCGGAATATTTGGTTTTTGTGGCTTCGTTGGTGGCTTCGTTGGTGTCTTAGACATGTATACCCTAGATTTGTTGATTGCTTGCAAGTTTCCAATAATGGGCTCCAAGCACTGTTAAGCGACAAGATTTCGAGTTTATCGCTGCATAGTACATATGGTCTTCACCTTCAGGTACTACTAAGTTCACTTTAACTAACCGCTGTAGCGTGGCGAATAGTTTAGTATTGGTTTCATCCGCAAGTGGTGAGTCAGGTTCGAACGATGGATCGAGTGCAAACGAGCTTCCAGCATCTAAAAAAAAGTCAGGGAGACTTCTTAAGTCATCCAACGATATAGGGGCTTGACATTTACGCAACGTAGTAAAGCTTTTCACATTAGTTTTAAATATAGGACGTTGATCCCAAGGGCCTAATGATTGGTCAATATGCGCGTATATGCTTCCGGGTGTGACATCACCGACAAGGTTTGCAGCACTACCACTCAAAGCATCAATAAATAAATTTGTAAAAACGCCATGCCCATTCACTTCGTCGGCATACTGGTGCGCACTAGAAGCCGTTAAAATTGTCACTCCCTCGCTCAAAAGAGATACTGTCGTTGAGTTTGGTACAGTTCCAGCAACACCTGAAAAGCAGCTATCTAAAACAATAATTCTATTTCGAGCTGGAGAATCATTTGCGATAGTTAGTAACTCGGAAAGCGGGAAGCCATCATCGAAAGTTGTACACTCTGAAGTTACTAGGTAGCCACCAGTACTCTCTATATGTCCATGTCCTGCGAAATAAAAGAGAGCAACATCACTTGCATCCTCAAATAAATCTTTTGCAGCTTCTTTTAGTTGCTTTCTGTTTACACTGGTTTGACTTCCAGTGGCTGTTAGGTGCTTCACGCCAAAGTTAATTGAACCATCGCCATGTCTTTCTAAGACCGTTTTGACCCCGAAGGAGTCGTTGACACATCCGTATAATGGGTCGCATTCATCATAATAATCGATACCTACAACAAGCGCTTTTTTCATTACGCAAGTTCCTTTATTGCATCGACTATTGACTTGCCTTGCCACTTAACAACCTTGTGCGCGGCATCTTTAACTACTTTAGATGTTTTTTCTGATGCCCAAGGTTCAATTGCGATGATAGGTTTGCCATAGTATTGAGCAATTTCAATTTCTATTTGAATCCACTTGCTGTAGCTCGAATATACGCCCGCCAAAATCAAAACACAGCTTGTATTTTTAACTTTGGCATCGATAGCCGCGCGTAGTTGACGATCTGTACCACATGAATGGATTGGATCATTCATTGGCACTGAATGGTTATAATAGGACAACCCTTGGTCATCAATTAGCTTTGTTACTTTGTCGTATGCGTCGGAATAAGCCCATGAGTGACTAATAAATAAACGGTACATGATAGAATCCTTAAATAGAAAGTAGGGCTACATTCCCATAAAAGCCAATTTAGAAACGAGAGCAAAATCACCAAATGAGATTGTGAAAAATGCCAAGTATTACGAATCACCCTTAAGCAGATTGTAAGATTAAATTTTTTGCTCGATTCCCCCTTGAATTGCCAATATTTAAGCCCCCGATATGACTTAATCTTTCATGCGCACTTTCGCGATTAGTTATTATTAATACACCTAATCCTATGTGTTATTGCTCTCCTGTTACACTCCTAACTCAACGTGACAAACCAGTAGTTCATCACTAAGTATTATTATCAAAATAGATGAATTTCAAAGTGTAATCAATAGGTTAACTCAATTAAAAGTAAATTAGGTTGCAAGGTTTAGCCTAATAATGGGAAGGATTAGTCAACTTATCGGATAACTTTTGGTAAGGAACAAACTCCTCAATGAGTATGTTGTGAGCTTCTACTCTATGTAATTTGGGGGCATTTCTGAGGTAGAACGTGCTACGGGTAATCACAGTAATTTTTGCAACAGGCTGTTGCAAAATTGGGGGTTGGAGTTTGCCCAATAGCTTGTTGGCCAAATCAATCTTATGATAGTTTTCTAGTACCTAGACTTGTTTTGGGGCATATCTGCGTTACGATTATCTGCCCCTTTAGTGTGTTAATCAAAACCATGTGTAACCCTTCTTACAGAAAGCAAGATTCCAGGTGGTTTTAACTTCACATCGCAACTTGCGATGTGGGTAGCCACTTAAGAAGTACCCGTGTAAATTCCAAAGGATTAGTATTTTAAGTTCAAAAAATTAACCCCAATAGCACTACGGTATTACTAATAATTAACCTTTCGACTTGAGAGAGGATCTCGCATAAAAAAGCTCTCCATAATAGAGAGCTTTGATGGGTTATCGGTAGTATTGTTTTTGGCGCTTCGAGTTATATTTCCAATTTTTTGCTAGGCCATACACATACGACGGGTAGTCGTCCCATGGGTTAGCTAATGCTCTTCCTCGCGCGGCGCGCAGCTTAGCTGGGTACCCTCTACACTCAATCTTATGAAGAAAGTAATAGCTCTTTTCCTGCTTGGTAGAAAAGTGCTTGTGGGCTCCACTACGAACGCTCGGATAAAGATCCCAAAGATATTGGCACTGGTATTTTATACGGTTCCGGTACTGCTGTTTTAGCCTTTTCATTTACCCTCCAGGTTTGCATTACCTAGAAGGGGGCCTCTGCAAAGTAATTCATTCCGGCCTCCCCAGTGTGCCTTTAGTGAAATTGTAGCCTATGGTTTTTTCAACTACATAGAAGAGAAAGCCGAGATCACTCTCTGCTTAAATGCCCCAAGTAGAAGCTCATCAAACGTCCCTAGTGTTCCATAGAGACTATTTGAACTGTCTGTACTGCTTTCCCAAGATACTGTTGTTCTCCCGCCTTTTGGGGGCTCAAGCGGAAGCGCGACACTTAAGCTATTTCCTCGACCAGAGAACTCTGTTTCGATAGGTTTCCCCATACTTACATAGAGACGAGACTCAGGAATATCCTGTTCAACCCTTTCAGAAAACTCAATCAGACTTTGTTCAGCAAAAGTGAATAACCATGCTTGTTGGTTTATTGTATTATTAACACGAAGTATTCGTCCGAGCACCTGCCTGAAATACAATTCCGTTTTGACTGAACTCATATGGCAACATACTTGAAGACGCGGAATATCAGTACCCTCACTGATCATACCTACACTAACAATCCATTGTGCGTCGCTTTGTCGATAACGCTCTATTTCTGCCAGCGGCTCTTCATGTCGATAAGTGACGATAGAAACGGTTTGCCCAAACTTTTGAGATAGTATCTCTTTGATTGTTTGCGCATGTTGAACCGACGCTGCAACAATCAGCCCACCGGCATTGGGGGATCTGATACGTACTTTTTCTAACCGCTCACATCCTAAACCGAGTAGATATTCCATCGCCTCTTGGTTGTGAATAACACTCTGGTAGGATGACTTTGTCTGTTTAAGCATCTCTAATATTGATGAAAAGGATTCGACTTTTTCGCGACTACTAACAGACAAGTGTTCATTATCAACCAAGACGATTTTAGGCCTTCTACAAACACCATCAGCTATAGCCTGTTTAAGAGTGTATTGGTAATCGACAAGAAGCTGTCCGTCTGGGTCGCTGTACTCACCCATCACAATGGGTAAAGAGTCTGAACGCCACGGTGTACCTGAAAGTGCAAGGGTAAAAGTAGCAAGCCCTTGAATCTTAGTGAGAACTTGCTGCCCCCAAATGTTCGCATTTTCAACCTCAGAGCCAGAGCAATGGTGTATTTCATCAAAGACAACAAAGACCCTGTGATTCCGCAATGTTTGCCAAAATTCGTCATTGAGGAATTGGATAGATTGGTATGTTAAAGATTGCCCGACAGATCCCATGCCGCCATTAAACGTACACTTAAGGATCGACGAAAAGGTTTTTTTTATACCATCAGAAACCGTCAACGATGGTGAGAAGCACAATACAAGATCTACCATGTCACTTTGTAACAACCTTGACGCAATATTAGCGGCAAGTACTGTCTTACCTGCTCCAGGTGTAGCTTGGCAAAAGAAATGGAAGCAGTTGGATTGATATTTTTCCAACGCTCTGTCAGAGCATTCACTTTGCCACTCCCTTAACACGGTTCATTTCCTTCATAGAGAGTACTAAGAACCTTTGTTAAAACGTTCACTTTACCGAGCAATAAAGCGGCGCGTTCTTTAGCCTCTTGATGCAAAGGGGCCAGTTTATTCTTTAGCTCAGGAAATCGAGATACGATCGACTGATACTCGTCAATCTCCCCAAGTATTATTTCCAATTCGCCCTTATATTCATTACGTTCATTGCTCAAAATGGAATAGTTTTGAGTGGGTACTTTAGGGTTTATATCCGCTTGGTTGTTCGTGGTTACATTGTTATGTAACTCTTTAAATTGTTCCGTTTGAAAGTAGCGCTTTTTTCGACCTGAGCCCTCACTTCGCAACCAAATTTTCTTTTCAAAGTGAAAAATTGCTCGGTACACCTTTTTGCGAGCTTCGGCAGAATTGGAGTCCACATTATCAAGGGATAGCCACAAATCTCTCGCTTCTAGCACGGTGAATCCATCTAACCCATTTTCTATCAATAACTTGTGCATGACCGCACTAATTCTTCGAGCCCGTTTCATTTCCAAAATTACACCAACCAAAAACTAAGGATTGCTTAGTATGCAGAAATCAGTAAAACTAAGAAAATCTTAGTTACCTTGAGATCAGAGACATGAACTATAAGTGTCATTTACTAACCCAATCCCTGAGCGTCTTAAAGAAGCACGCAAAAAAGCGAAACTCTCCCAAAAAGCTTTGGGGGTGCGTATAGGTATGGATGAAAGCTCCGCAAGCCCGAGAATGAATCAATACGAAAAGGGAAAACATACGCCAGATATCAGTACGTTAAAGTCAATTGCAGATGAACTTGGTGTGCCTTTGAGTTACTTCTTTTGTGAAGATGAGATTTCTGCGGAGTTAGCTGTGAATCTAAATAAGCTCTCTGAAACGGATAAGCAGAAGGTTCTTGAGGTGACGGCGCGGCTTATTGAAGAGTCATGTGAAAATACTAGCCCGAAATAGGATTAGCAACGCGAGCCAGTGAAAGGGCACTGGCTCTATTTGTCTTTTAAATACTATTTGCTGTTAAGGTAGTCTAGAACGACTTCATGATGGTCTTTAGTCTTGAACTTGTTAAATACATGCTCAAGGTTACCAGCTTCATCAATTAGGAAGCTTGTTCTTACAACGCCCATGTTTTCACGGCCCATGAATTTCTTAAGTTGCCAAACACCGTACTTCTCACAAACTTCGTGTTCTTCATCGGCTAACAATGTGAAGTTAAGTTCTTGCTTATTGATAAAGTTAGTCAGTTTTTTGGGTGTGTCTGGGCTTAAACCTAGTACAACAACGTTATGAGCATCTAGTTCAGCCTTAGTATCACGAAGCCCTTGAGCTTGGATTGTACAGCCAGGCGTTGAAGCGCGTGGGTAGAAATAGAGTAGTACTTTCTTTCCTTTCAGCCCTGAGAGGGTTATTGGGTTATTGTCTTGGTCGTTTAATGTGAAATCTGGAGCGATTTGTCCTGCTTCGATAGCCATGGGTTATCCTTACTTTCTTTAATTTACTCTGAATCGAGCTTTCTTATTATTTCAGTGTGTAGTTTTATCTATGCTTGGTGGTGTTGTCTAGTGGTAACTCTAAACTAGGTTTAGTTACTTTCTGAAGTTGCCTTCAACGATATTATCGGGCCTAGTGTTAACGACTTTATCCATGGCTTTCTCACGCTCTGAAGCAGGAAGCATCTCCATTAGTTCTTGAATCATTTTGATGTGATTAGCTGCTTGGGTAGCTAATGCTTGTTCATGACTTCTAGCGAGATCTAAGTATTCCTTTTTCTTCTTATTTGCTTGAGTGTTTTCACTTTTTTGTTTTTTAATCTCCTCTAGTAAAAGCTCTACTTCTGATTGAGCCGACATACATTTGTTAACGCGAGCCGATAGCGACTTCTTTTGTATCAGATCCTTTATGTCAGGGTGATTGCGAAGAGCCCCAACAGACAAACCAGCTTCTTTTTCGACTGTACTGTTGTTGATTTTTAGCTTACCTTCTCGGGCTTTCTTCCTTAGCTCACGGTTTTCTGGTTTACCCTCTAACAAGCGCTCTAGGGCATTGATAAGCTTATTTTTAGTTGCTTGTGTCATTATGCAGTCACTCCGCAGGGTATCAGCAGGTCTTGAACCTCTTGAGGTATTACAACGGGTTCATAGCTGATATTTAAGTCTTTCATAATGCGTTCAGCAGCCGTGATTTTGATATACACTTCTGACGCTGTTTGAGGCGTTAATTCATCATGCTCAATGTCCCATAGCATATGAATTTCGGCTTCTTTGCGCTTCGCTTCGGCAAAAACGGCATCAACAATATAGTCGTTCTTACAGTCCACACACTCTAATAGGTTGACTTGGGTACGTAGGCTACAACCTGTTGAAGTGCAATAAATTCCGGGGGCGACGGCGTGAATGTGGCGCTTTTGTTCTCGGATTTGCTTTTTCCAGTAGTTGAGCGAGAGCATGTCGTCATCGACCTTATCTTTGAACAGATTACGCTCAGCCTTCATCATGTTTTTGGCAAACTCCTTGCCCTTGCCTCCAGCGATACGCTCTTTATTCGCAAGCTTCCTGTAGATGTTCAGGTAGACCTGCGCTTGTTGGTCAACCCTTTCTGCATCAATGGCATGAACCAAGTTTTGTTTTTGTTTTCTGACTTTCTGGAATTTACTGGCATTCTTGGCGTAATGGCGTGTCATCGCCATAGACACATGGCTAAACTGCTGCTTGAGTTGGGGGAACGCGCAAAGTTCATACCCGATAAGGTAGTAAGCGAACGAGCGGCGGAGCTGATGCCCTGTAAACACATAGTCATCACCTACATTAAAAGAAAGGTTAGGGTCGGAAACTTTCAAATCTATGATGTCGTCGTTAGTTAACGCAAGCTTTTCCTCCGATACACGATTAAACCAACTAACTGGATGTTTAGCTAGGTTATTTTTACTGATAGCACCACAGCCCTCTTTCGTCTTGTGGAAGTATGCTTGGCTATCAGGGTGACGTTTTCTAAGTGGCGAATGCAGCGCTTGCAGTATTTCGTAAGCCTTTTTCCCGATCTCAGTGGTGACAAACTCATCCTGTTTTGACTGAGAACCTTTTGTGGTTTTTGATAGGTCTGCATGAATAACGTGAATGGTTTGCCCTGATATGGTTTCTGTTGTGGACCCATTTGCGGTGTGTAGGTGAAAGACTTCATCAGAGCGCATACCTGTGCGGGACATTAACGCCCAGAGGCAACCACCGTTGAGTTCTTTAAACAGCGATTGCGCTTTTGCAAGTCCGGTTACCATCCTGTTGACAATCCTCAATGTTCGCTCAGGGTGGAAATTGTCGATGTAATTAGTGGTGATCGCAGGTTTGTGCTTGTAGAGCAGTTCAAGGGTCGATTCTTGTGTCGGGTGATTGAGCGCGAGAAAAGCAGCTTGAAAGGCTATTCGTTTTTGCTTACATACTTTATGTCCTGCAGATAAATACCACTGAATCCCGCCATTTTTGAACTTTGCTTCATCGCTAACAAGGTATTTAGCATACCCTTGGTAGGCTTTGTCATGGTAGTCAGCAATGTAATCTGAAAGCTTACCAAGCTCATCACGAATGGGGTATAGCTCGTTCACCAATGCTTCTGATTGTTGAAGTCCCAAATAGTACAGCCGCTGTGGGATAACCGTGTACTGCTCAGGCTCTTTAATGGTTAAACCAAAATCCGAGGCGTTTAACGCTTTGGTAAGACTAATGTTAAAGGGTAGCCTCTTGGCTTCAATGTACAGTTTGTTGAGTGGGGGGTAGGATGATTCTCGTTCGAAGTCCAAATCGGTAACATCACCTAATACCCAAATTTCTAACAGCTCAAAACTTAATAACTCAAAGCTATTATGGCCTTCATTCAGTAGCGCAGAGGCGACTTTCTTTAACCTAGAGATAGTCTGCACGATGCTCCCAAAAGAATAATCTTTGGGCGAGAGCCACATCATACTCAATGCCAGTGCTCTCAATTGGTTTGTCAGGTTGCGCTCCATCACCTTTCCATCAAGAAAGAAGTCTAGAGTATCCGATTCGGTCGCATTAGGCTCAAAGAAGGGTTGGAGCTGACGCCAAGCGTTGTTGTCCCCAATTTTACCCAGTGACTCACCTGCGACGCTAAAACCAATATCTAGCGTCTCAAGCTCATCCCACTCGCCTGATTTAATGGCAGGCTCTAACACATCCTTTAGGTAGTTTGTGTAGCTTCCAACAAGATTTTGCGCACTTAACAGAGCATCTTGTTGGTCAATGTTGTACTTAGGTAGCTTTATCATGATTGGCTCCCAATTAACGGTGTAGGGCTAAAATGGCGTGATCCATAGATACCCGAGGGTGACGCCCGTTTTTGTTAAATAATGCCATTGCACCGTCGTACACATCCTTGCTGGCACCATCGAGGGTAAACTCAAAAGCGGCGATTCTTTCATGGACTTCCTCTTGTGCGTTAGGGTACAGGT
Organism: Vibrio sp. 10N.261.46.A3; assembly: GCF_041472995.1. NCBI lineage: Bacteria > Pseudomonadati > Pseudomonadota > Gammaproteobacteria > Vibrionales > Vibrionaceae > Vibrio > Vibrio sp. 10N.261.46.A3. The sequence goes on from NZ_JBFRRH010000027.1 coordinate 178,885, forward strand.
TAACTGCCTCCCTCAGTACATCAATGAAAGAGATAAGTTTATAGATGTGTTGAGTCTCATTGACGGCTTTGGCTGATTGACATTTATGGCACATGTCGTATTCAGCACAAGGTAGCTGTAGCTTCATGGCGTTATTGGTTTCACGCTGGGTGTTTTTTCCACCTGCAATGTTTTGTTGCCCATTGCAATGAATGCCATTGGGATTGGTTTTTGCCCTTTCTTCCTCTTGCTTCTTTTTCCATTCATCATGTGTCAGCATTGTGATACCAAGTTTGGCTGCAACTATCTCTTTTGCTAGCTCTAACCCCGTATCTTCATCCAATAGCTCCATCACTTGTAGAGCTTGTGAGATGATGATTTTGTTGAGGCTTGAGTCACCATTGGCATAGTGCTTATCAATGGTTTGAAGAAGGTTTTGCAGCAGGCTTTGAACGCCGCCAGCGCCACTCGCTGAGTACACTTGGTTACTGGTCATTTCTCGCCAGCGGCTTGATTGCAGTGAAATGAAGTATTTGTTGGGCGCAATTGACCATCTATTCATTAACATAGAGCTGATAGGGCTTATTCCGTCCCAGTCTTTAGGGGGGCTTTTTGCTCCACCACGCTTGAGCAGCAACCGCTCATAGTTTTTAGAGTCTTGTTTATCGGCTAACTCTGTGGCGAATTGTTCAATATCTTCGATTAACGCCTTGTCAGCAGCAGGAACAGAGAAGTAGTGGCTCTCGCCACGACGGTATTTGAACGACACTCTGATGTTGCCCTCAGTGTCTTTATCCGAATAAGTCAGCGGCAGTAAGATGCCTTTAAGGGATAAGTCTGTGTAACACGATAAAATGCAGTAGGCAGTATTCGTTGCGCCTTGTGTGGCTTTCGTATTTGAGCACGGGCGAGTGACTTTACTTACGACAGAACGGCCAAGTGTATTCGTCTCTTTTTTTAGCTCTATAACATGTTGGTTTCGATAGCTATAAAATAGTTCCTTAAACCATGGCAGGCAAGATGCACGAATGGGTGATAGTAGATTTAACTCCACCATCAGGTGCTTATTTGTTTCCTGCAAATTGAACGAGTTACTTTTCTCCCCTAGGTTATTCAGCATAAACAGTAACTCAGACCCTTCTTCGCCACCGCCATATAATGCTGAAAGGGTTTCAAGGGTTTTAATAAACTTCACTCCGTCCCGTTTATCAACATCGAAGCTCTGGTTGGTAAGTACTGCGTCTACCTCTTTGTTTGCACGCGCCTTAAATCTCGATACCTTAACCACTTGTAAGCTTTTATCCCGCTCATCAGTATGAATCGTGATTGGATGAGCGATGCTCTGTACGTCGCCATCGTTTAATGAGGTAAAAAAGCACATAAGGTGATAAGCCGCCCCCATCGCCATGTTAAATGCGGCGGCAGGCTTTACGGATTTGCCCGTTTTACTACCCCTATGGGATTGGGGTTTGAGAGACGTTGTAATTGGAATGACTTCTTGGTGGTCACCTAAGCCAATAACGACAAGCAGTTCGTCAGGCAGGACAAGGTTTTCTTTTTTTGCCGCAATGAGCTGTGGGGCTAGGATGAAAAATAACTCACTCAACCGAGCAACAAGCACCTCTTCTTCAGCGTCAGAGTAACCCTTATTTGGTGTCGCTTCGCCAGTAAACCCTCGGTGATGAGTTACCCATGTGTCAGCGGGTAATCGACACCACGAAAGGGCGGTGCGAAGTTCTGATGCTATTCTAGCTGCTGAACTTTCTCGAATGCCCAGTTCATCACCGTGTCTCATCTCCCATAATTTCTTTGATGGACTGTACATTTTTATGCGGTGCCGGAGTTCGCCATCATTCCCTGCATATTTTAAATAGCCAGCTTCAGAAAAGGGATCTACTCCGACCCCGTCACAAAAGACAGTGAATCCACGTAATATTTGGTAATGTCCCGTGACGGTTGATGCCGACCTCCCATTATCAAAATACTGGTTGGTTTTTTCACAAAAACTCCTTAAAAAAGGGATACGGCTGTCGATTTTGACGTTATTGCTATCAGCACCAAGGTGTAACAGGTGTGATATATCAAACTCGGTTGCCTTCCTGCTTTTGGTGTCCTTATAGGGGATGGTAAGGTGCAACGGAACCACATTCTTACTGTTTCTGGCGTGCTTAACCGTCTTTGAGTTCTTCGCGAGTGGGCTTTTTGACATACTACAGTCCTTTGTTGATCTTGTTATTTTTGCTCTCTGCAACCCGTAACTGCTCATCAAACTTATTCATGAACTTAATGTACTTTTCCGTCGTTGCGGTGCTTTTATGCCCCATTAGCAAGGCTAACTCGTCCATTAGGTACTCATAGGCAACCTGCCGCTCCCTAGACTCACACCAAAGCCAATGTGTGGCATAAGTTGATCGCAGATCATGGATTCGATAGTACCAGTCGGGCTCTAATGCCCGGATACGCTCTCGCAACTCACTAAAATGTGCCTCTAGAGTTTTTACTTTGTATGGCAGTCCTTTATTGGAAAGAAAAAGGTAGTCAGTGGTGTCCTGTTCTTCCTTAGAATCGATCAGCTCATTTCGTCTTGTCAGATTCTTTTGTCGCTGGCTACATTCTTTGTATTGTTCTAATTCCTCATACAGTGCGATAGGGATTTCAATCGTGCGCTCCTTACTGCCCTTGGTATGTGTAATCGTCAATGGCACGACATCCAATCCACTAAAATCTGTATCACCAATATCACGAGCAGGAAAGTGGGTGGCTTCATCAATCCTAAGTCCAGCCTCTTCACATAGTCTCAGTATCAGGCAAGCAGCTTTTGGCAATGTATGAATGTGTTGGGAGAACCGTTCTTTATCATCGAACGACATAGGCTTCAATTTTTGATGAGCAGGCGTTTTATCGACTTTGGGGAACTCCTTCATGATGTTTGATATCTCATAGACCCGCTTTGCGCCAGACTTAGTATGGGCAAGCATGTCATGCTGATTGGTGCCGTCTAGGTATGCTTCAAGCTTGGTGAAGTGTGTCAGGACGTGCTCATCATCATTTTGGAGGTAACCGTGTTTCTGCATCCACTTATAAAACCCAATAACAGCACCCATATAGCTCCTTGCTGAGTTAAGCGAGTACGCTTCGTCACCCGTTGCCTCCTTCCGAGATCGACAGTTTGCCAAAAGGTGCTGTGCAAATTGCCAAGGCGCGCCTTCTTCTTCATGCTTTGTTAGTGTTTTATATGTTAGGTACTGAGGTGGTATCACATTCCCATCATCATCAACTTGAGGGTAATGGGTAGAGTCTAAATATCGAGTAAAGGCCAATAAGCCTTTGGCCACTGATTTGGTGTCTTGAATTTTTCCTTCACCGCTGAGTTTTGACACGAGGTAAAGAGATTGTGGATAAACAACACGCCCATCTGGTGCAAGGATAATATCGGTCTTCTTTAGGCGAGACTGTAAGTTGGATGGAGAAAGGTAGGATGAGTGGGTCACTTCTCCAGAGTCACTATCGATGATCTCTGAGATTCTCAGTTTAGCTAATGTATCTACCTCTATGGAGAGCAATCGGTAGTCATCATAAACATCGTTTTCTTCATGCTTTTCTATCACAAAACAACCCTCAATATATTACCCACATATTAAAGGTAGACTGTCATAAAAAATTATCTAGGGTTTTTGTCATAAAAAATTTCTAAGGGTGAATTTCTTCTCGCCCCAAACACCAAACTGTTCAGCAACGCTGTGGTCTTCATCAGATAGCAGCGTGAAGTTTAGAGATTTCTTTTCAACGAAGTTTGGTAGACGTTTTACTGGGTCAACACTCACACCTAGAACAACCACGTTTAGTTCATCAAGCTGTGCTTTGATATCACGCAGGCCTTCCGCTTGCACAATACAACCTGGAGTCATTGCTTTAGGGTAAAAATAGAAAAGTACTTTTTTACCTTTGAAGTCACCAAGAGATACGATATTGCCATCTTGATCTGGAAGAGAAAAAGCAGGTGCTGGAACACCAGCCGTTAGCGTATTCATGACATTTCCTTTTTAAAGACTGTTTTTGATAAAGTTGAGCGAGCCTTGGACTGATAGGCTCTGACACAGCGAATCGAATTCTTCTTGTAGCTGCATCAAGTTACATTCTGATTGCACAGAAGCGGTAATAGAGATATGGAATTGGTCGTTGTCGAGTTGAACCTTAGATTTATTGATGGTTCGTGCACTTAACGAATCGAGGCCGATGTTTCGGTCTGCGAAGAACTGGGTAAACTGCTCAGTAAGGCCGATTTTATCGTCTGACTCAACGAACACCTCTACTGTGTAAGAGTTCTCAATAACATCATGAGTTGAGGTTCGCTTCATAATCGTAATCAAGTCGTGCTCTTGTCCAAGCAAGGGCAAGGTGGTTTCAACGCGGGTAATGTTGTTTGCCTTTCCAGACAGCAGCATGATAAGCGTAAATTCTTCGCCAAACAGGGCGATACGGCTATCAATAATGTTACAGCCTGATTGGGTGACTAAATGAACCACTTGGTTGCATACACCTGGGCGATCAGTGCCCACAGCTGTGATTACTAGATGTTGAGTCATAAAATCACGTCTCTTTATATTCCATTGATTCATGCATGTTAGCACAGTTAGCTCGTGGAATAAGCGTGCGTACGGGGCTTTTTATGAGCGACCTTGCTTCTAACATGTAACCAATGATAAGAATATTGAGCGCGTTAAAAAATGAGATAGAGTGATGAGAGCACAGCTTACTTGTTACTGACATCCAGAGGTGTGCTATCCGCTAGATTGAGCGCAGGTTACCCAAATTCTAGGTAGAACACCGTTAGAAGTCGTTTTACCTCAAACATACGACAATATTTAATGCAGATGTTGCCGGTAAGCCACTTTAATGTCTTGTGTTTATTGATTGGCTTACAGTAACATGCAAAAAGAATAAATTAAGGGAGATAGACATGTTTTCAGGAAGTATCGTTGCGCTAGTTACGCCATTTAATACAGATGGTGAAGTGGATTTCGACAGCCTTAAAAAGTTAGTTGAGCACCATGTTGCTGCAGGTAGTGATGGTCTGGTTGCGGTTGGCACAACAGGTGAGTCTTCAACACTCACTATTGAAGAGCATGTCAAAGTCGTCAATAAGATCGTTGAATTTGCTGATGGTCGTATTCCCGTTATCGCTGGTACAGGTGCAAATGCAACTCATGAATCTGTTCTATTCAGCCGTTTGTTGAATGGTTCTGGTATTGCTGGTTGCCTGAGCGTAACGCCTTACTACAACAAACCGACTCAAGAAGGTTTGTACCAACACTACAAAGCGATTGCTGAAGTCAGTGACGTTCCACAAATCCTATACAATGTTCCTGGTCGTACTGCTGTAGACTTGCTTCCAGAAACGGTTGCTCGCCTTGCTGAGATCGAAAACATCGTTGCACTGAAAGATGCGACGGGTGATCTCGACAGAATTGCAATTCACCGTGAACTTTGTGGCGAAGACTTTATCTTACTAAGTGGTGATGACTTAACAGGTCTAGAATTTGTTAAGCGTGGTGGCGATGGCGTGATCTCTGTAACGAATAATGTTGCAGCCGCTGATATGGCAACCATGTTCAAGCTAGCGAAAGAAGGTAAGTTTGAAGAAGCAGAAGCGATCAATGAGCGTTTGATGCCTCTACATAAGAATTTGTTCGTTGAGTCTAACCCTATTCCCGTAAAATGGGCGGTTCATAAAATGGGTCTGATTGCTGAAGGTGGCTTACGTCTACCGCTGACTGAACTGTCAGAGCCAGCTCAACCTGTTGTTGCTCAAGCAATGACTGAAGCGTGCATTTACTAAAACGTATGAAGTGATGCCGAAGCAAACCTTCGGCATTTAGGAGTATAAATGAAGTATTCTCACCAGCTAGTGATTGGGTCACTGGCTGTTTTCGTTCTTACAGCATGTTCTGGCAGCCCGACTCAACGTCGCCAAGCCAAAGATGATTTCGAATACTTAGAAACACCTGAGTTTTCACAATGGCAATTGCCTGAAGATGCTCAGCCTCAGTTCTACCCAAACTTTGACATCCCAAGCGGTGAATTCAGTGGTGGTACAGGTCGTGAAGTGGATATTCGTCCACCGCAACAAGTGCTTGAGCTGATCCCAGGGGCTCGTGCTGAGCGTCAAAACGGTGAAGTGACACTATGGCTTCTTCGTGCTGAAGAGGCTGACCGCGTGTGGCAAACGGCTGTCGATATGCTGGCTCAACGTGGCATTGGTATTCGTGAGCAATCAGAGAATGAGATTGAGACCGATTGGGTAACTTGGGTTTCTGAAGATGAAGACGTAGAGATTGGCAGCCGCTACTCTATCTCTCGTTTTCAAGCAAACAACCGTCATGGCTTCAAGATTAACCTGATTGATTGGCGTGAAGGTACTGAAGAGAAACCAGTAACGGCAACCAATAAAGAGCGTTACAACGCGTTCCTGACTAACCTAGTTATGGCTAAGTACGATGAAAACCTTCGTGCTGAAGCGGAGCTGAAAGCGCAAGAGTTGGTGAAGCGCATCCCAATTTCAATGGGTGCTGACCGCAGTGGTTTCCCTGTGATTATTGCTCGTACGCCATACAATGTATTCTGGCAGCGTCTGCCTAGCTTGTTGCCTGAAATGGGCTTTGAGCTTGAAGAACGCAATCAATCTCAGGGTACGGTGAAGGCGAAGTACGCAGCACCAGATGATGAGTTCTGGGAAGAAATTGGCCTACAGCCTATCGACTTAGCGCCAGGCACTTACAACTTCCTATTTGGTGACCTTGGCAACCGTACGTCAATCAACGTAACGGATGCATCAGGCAAGCCAGTAGAAGAAGAGCTGCTTAAGTCAATGGTTCCGGTACTGGCGCATATTGCTGACCAAACCAAAGATGATAAAGAAGCGAAATCTGAGTAGTTGCACTTAAGCCGTCACAGAGCTGAGTTAAATTAGCTCTGTGATTAGCAAAAGCAAATAAAAAAGAGGACACACTGTGTCCTCTTTTTTTTTGTATTCGTTGTCATCTGGCTATATTGGTCAATCAAGCTGATTAGCCAAAGCAAAAGGCTATGCGTCTTTACTGTCTTTGGATTCTTCTTTTTCAGCTTTCTCTTGGTTAAGTTTATCCAAGCGATTGAGCTTATCTAAGTCTCGCTCAGTTTTACCATGACCCGTCAGATCCATATTGGCGGTCTGTTTGAGCGCTGCGATGTTACCCACCACAACGCTAACCACGATGATGATGATAACCCAAGGGTTTGTAAGCCACTCCAACATAAGCGCTCCTAATGACTGATATTCGCTACGAAGCGTGCATAGATCTCGTCTAGCTGCTCCATAATAATCTCATACCCTAATATTGGCTTAGATTGGAGTTGCTTGCCAAGTAAAGTCGGAGATAACTGTGATAAACACGACTCCGATACTTTACGATGGCTGATATGCCATGGTTCGACCGCCACACCGCCGAGGTCTTCGCTATAAGGGAAAAAGAACCCAAATTGCGAAGCGTGAACAGATAGCCATTGGTAAAATGCCTGCTGGTGGCCAGTAAGGTATTCCCATGGCTCTAATTGCAGCTGTATACCTTCAGGTAAGTCGTTTCGAGCAAAGACATCAAAGTCACAACCCCAATGGTGACGGCTCGCTCCAGGAAGGGCAGACCATCTCAGGATTGCCGACAACTTCTGATGTTCACTGAGTGTTGAAGCATCAAGTGGTTGGCTCTCTGAATCCAATATTGGCGCTTCACCAGAAAACTTACGGTTCCAAATCAGAGACTGCCTTGCGTAGTCGCGAAAGCCACTGGCAATCTCCATTTTGAAACCCGCGAGTTGAGCAGCTTCAATCAAATTGTTTAGGTCATCTTTGACCTCACTGTGAACCAAGAAGGTTTTGCTGCCAATGAGGCTAGGTTCTAGATGAGAATCTGATTGTCCGGTTAGCTGCTCTGGTGTCATAACGTGTCTCACAATAATTAGATGCTATGAATCGCTGATGAAAGGCTATTTAGCAAACAGGTTCACTAATGTTCTTTCGTACATGTCAGTTAGCTTCTCTAAATCAGCCACTTTCACGCATTCGTTAACCTTGTGAATGGTAGCGTTCACAGGGCCTAGTTCTACCACTTGCCCTTTCATGCGAGCAATAAAGCGACCGTCAGATGTACCACCTGTGGTAAGCAGTGCAGGCTTAACATCATTTACATGACCGACGGCATCGACAATAGCATCAAGCAATGAACCAGCGTCTGTTAAGAACGGGTCGCCATTGAAGGTCCATTTCAGGTCGTATTCAAAGTCGTACTTATCGAGCGTCGTTGTGATTCGTTCAACGATGATGTCGTTGCTTAACTCTGTGCTAAAACGCAGGTTAAACTGAACATTAAACTCACCAGGAATGACGTTTGAAGCCCCCGTACCTGCGCTGACATTTGGGATTTGGAAACTGGTTGGTGGGAAGTAATCATTACCTTTGTCCCACTCAGTCGTTGCCAACTCGTTGATAGCAAGCAGAGAGCTGTGTACCGGGTTGTTCGCTAGATGAGGGTAGGCAACATGGCCTTGTGTACCTTTAATCGTTAGGTCGCCAGTGATAGAGCCACGACGGCCGTTCTTCACGACATCACCCACGAACTCAGTGCTCGATGGTTCACCAACGATACACATATCGATATTTTCACCGCGTGCCATCAGAGCTTCAACAACACGTACTGTACCGTTGATGAAAGGGCCTTCTTCATCTGAAGTGATCAAGAAACCGATTGAGCCTGTGTGGTCTGGGTGTTTGGCAATGAACTGCTCGACAGCAACAATCATTGAAGCCAGAGAGCCTTTCATATCCGCAGCGCCACGGCCATGTAGGAAACCGTCTACGATAGTCGGTTCGAATGGCTTTGTATTCCACTGTTCGATTGGGCCAGCAGGCACTACATCAGTGTGACCAGCAAAAGCAAACAGGGGCGCTTCAGTACCACGGCGAGCCCAGAAGTTGGTCGTATCTTCAAATACCATAACTTCGATTTCAAAACCGAGTGCTTTTAAGCGTTCAATCATAAGGTCTTGGCAGCCTGCATCTTCTGGTGTTACCGATTGACGGCTGATTAGGTCTTTTGCCAGAGCCAAAGTTGGGCTATCTGTCATCCTTGAATTCCTTGTTTAAATAAAACGTCTAGTCGTTAATTTTTAGGCGCTGATTCAATGATCAACGTCCTGTTGTCTGTCTATGTCAATACAACGATCTAAGCAAAAATAGCCGCGTATTGGTCGGCTTTAAATCCGATGTGAAGTTTGCCCTCAACTTTTAAGATTGGGCGCTTGATCATTGCAGGTTGTTCAACAAGCAAAGTCACCGCTTTTTCTTCTGTTAGGGTATCTTTCTGTTCTTGAGAAAGTTGGCGATAAGTCGTACCACGTTTGTTTAGCACAAGCTCCCAACCTAGCTCAGAACAGAAGCTTGTTACTAGCTCTTCTGTGATGCCTTGTTTGCGATAATCGTGAAATTCGAACTCGATACCTTCAGCTTCGAGCCATTTCTTTGCTTTTTTAATGGTGTCGCAATTTGGGATACCAAACATGGTGATAGTCATTATTCTTCCTTTGAGTGATTTTATTTCATTGTTATGAGTTGAATCCTATCAGGAAGCGGCAACTCAGACAAAATAGAGTGATGAATATTTCATAGAGTGAAAAAAAAGCGTAAGAAAATGTCACTATTGGAGACTTATTGATCAGCCTCAACATGTTGTCAGCGAAAAAAGAAATAATTGAGCTGCACATATATAGGAGGTGTCAATGGAGTTGAGTCCTGTTTTTGCAAGGCGGCTATATTTAGCATTGTTAGTGGAAAGCCTTGATAGGCCAAATGTGCCTAAACTCATCGAAAAAACGGGGTGGCCTCGTCGTACTATTCAAGATGTACTCAAGGCGTTACCGGGGATCGGTATCGAACTTATGTTTGTTCAAGATGGGCGACGTCATAATGATGGCTATTACCAGTTATCCGACTGGGGGCCATTTGACAGTCAATGGGTTATCCAGCGTAAAGGCGATATAGCAACAAGCCTTGGATTTAGTGCATAAGCCAGCGAAAGCTGGCTTTCTTTTTTTTAGAATAGAAATAGTAGGGAGCGTCTCGCTAATGTGAACGGTGCGCTACCCCATTACGTTTCTATTTACATACACAGATAGGCAGTTCCCAACATAGTCACGGAAGTCGAAAAATCTTGGGGAAGTGTGAATATCACGGTATCTGCGCCTAGCTCAATAGTATTCGACTTGAGTTCATTCATGGCGCCTTGAATCAATGTGTCATTCGGGTAAAACAGGTAGCTGTACCAATGGCCTTCGCTGCCTGTGACTTCCCCTTTATACTCGCATTGCTCGATATTAATCACACCGTGGTAATCCATTTGCACTTTGTCAGCTTCGCTATGAGGTATTGATGTTGGTGTCGTGCAACCTAGCAATGCACCACTCATAGCTAAAGCGATTAATTCCTTTTTCATACGATTACCCTGTTATTTCATCAAATAAATCGCGAAGCCTATCCAGCTAGCGATCAGTAGTAGCCACGGTAATTTGCTGCCGTGATTTGATGTTGTTTCAACACTCGTGTCGACATTCTGTTCTTGGTCTTGATTAGTCTGTTGAGTTTGTTTCTCTTTCTGTACACGCTTTTTTGCTTTGTCGGCTTGGCGACTGCGCTCTTTTTGCTGTTTCTTGTACAGTGCGATGCCTTTCTCGATACCTTGAGCAATCAACTTGGTTTGTTCTTTGGTTTGAGCTGGCTTTTGAGTCGCTTTGGCTATCTTCAGTGCTTCTTGTTGAGATTCAACAGACGGCGTATTAGTTTTCTTTTTCATACTGAGTTCGATAATTAAAACGGATTGGCTACTAAGATAACGCAAAGCTAGTTAAGTATGAATGATTTGCGTTAAAGTGTTGGTTTGAAAATAACTGAAAGTGAGATTTGTGCGGTACTCCATAGAACAATACGATAAGCACGGCTTTTTAAAAGCCCCAATCCTATTATGGTTAGGTTGGCTGTTTCTGGCGAAAGCTTTGGTTGTTTTCATTGTCGCAGGAGCGAGCCGAGAGTCGGGCACTGACATACTTGAAACTATCTACCCAGATCATCAAATGTTTTATGTCGGGATCGCGTTGAGTGTGCCTAGTTTGCTACTGATGTGGCTATTTGGACTAAGATCGCCAAATAGAAAACGCCTCAATAAAGTCGTGTCGTGGGGGCGTTGGGTCACCATGACGGCTATCTTGGCGCAGAGCTCACATACGATTTATTTAATCTATTTGGATAATGGATGGTTCCGCTGGTCCAATGGCATTACTTTATTGCTGCTTTTATGGTTATCGCTTTACCTTACCAATAGCCATGCTGCTAGGGACTGCTTTAAAGTGGTTGAGCACGAAGACTGATTCTCATCAAAACATTTGTCCCATTCCCAATTATACTTAGAAGCTAAAAAATGAAAGGATTAATCTATGCTTAACATCTCAAATGAGCAGCCTAAAATTCAAAGCGCTATCTTGCCAGAAGCTGGGCCTTTCGCTCTTTATGTTCAACTGAAAGTGAATGCTAACGCTGCTAATGTTTTAGCGGAACTTCAAAAGCTTCCGAGTTTAATCGACGAACTAAACCAAACTCAACCTGATGCGAACTTAACGGCATCGGTTGCGTTCTCAAAAGCTTTTTGGGATAAGTTCGAGCAAGCAGCGCCCGCTGATTTGATTGACTTCCCTGAGCTTGGTGAAGGTGATATCACCGCGCCGAGCACACTGTCTGACGTTCTGATTCACTGTCATTCAAACCGACATGATCTGCACTTCTTTATCTTGCGTAAATTGCTATCTGAAGTAGCGGCTGATGTTGAAGTGGTTGATGAAACTTATGGTTACCGCTTCCTAGACTCTCGTGACATGACAGACTTTGTTGATGGCACTGAAAACCCGAAAGACGCACAACGTGCTGAAGTCGCTATTGTACCTGAGGGTGAATTCGCTGGTGGTAGTTATGTGATGGTGCAGCGTTTTGTGCACAACCTGCCAGCTTGGAATCGCTTGAATGTGTCGGCACAAGAGAAAGTGATTGGCCGAACTAAACCTGATTCAATTGAGTTAGATGATGTTCCTGCGGCGTCTCACGTTGGCCGTGTGGATATCAAAGAAGAAGGCAAGGGGCTTAAGATTGTTCGCCACAGTCTACCTTACGGTACTGCTACGGGCGACCACGGCTTATTGTTCATTGCTTACTGTAACGTTCGTCATAACTTCGATGCGATGTTAGAGAGCATGTACGGCGCAACAGATGGCAAAACAGACCAACTGCTTCGCTTTACCAAAGCAGTGACTGGCGCTTACTACTTTGCACCTTCAACTGACATGTTGAGTGCATTAACGATTAAGTAAATCACCTCATTTGCAGCAAAGAAAGGGAGCCTCAGGGCTCCTTTTCTATTAAAGCTTTATATGAACTGGTCGATATAAGAGCAATCGTGAGTTTTATTCATCTTTTTGTAAGCGAAGGTCTATGGCTATCACTGTTAATACGAATGTCTCGGCGTTAGTGGCTCAGAGAAATCTCTCTAATGCTAATAACATGCTGAACCAATCTTTGGAGCGCTTAGCTTCAGGGAGCCGTATTAATAGTGCAAAAGACGATGCGGCTGGCTTACAGATCTCAAATCGATTAGAAGCACAGATGAGTGGCATTGATGTTGCTGTTCGAAATGCTAACGACGGTATCTCCATTATGCAGACTGCAGAAGGAGCCATGAATGAAACCACTAATATCATGCAGCGCATGCGAGACTTATCCCTACAAGCGAGTAACGGCTCGAATAGTTCATCGGAACGAATCGCTATTCAAGAAGAAGTTACCGCCTTAAATGACGAGCTGAATCGAATTGCCGAAACCACCTCATTCGGTGGTAAAAAGCTCCTTAACGGCAATTTTGGGCACACCTCGTTTCAAATCGGCGGCAGTTCGGGCGAAGCTGTGCAGATTGGTTTGAAAAGCATGCGTACTGATGACATCAACATGGGCGGCTTTAGCTACGTTGCGAATGGCAAGGCCAGTGATTCATGGGAAGTGAAATCAAACCAGAATGATATGACGATGTCGTTTACTGATCGTTTTGGTCAGCCACAAGAGATCACCATCAACGCGAAAGCGGGCGATGATATTGAAGAGTTAGCGACTTACATTAATGGTCAAACGGATCTCGTATCGGCTTCTGTTAATGATGACGGACAGCTTCAGATTTATATGTCTGGTGAAGATACCGCGGGCACGATCTCTTTTTCAGGTTCGTTAGCCAGTGAGCTTTCCATGTCTGCGGGCTATTACGAATCAGTCGATGACATCAATGTCACTGATGTAGGTGGCGCGCAGCGTGCCATCTCTATTTTGGATACGGCGATGAAGTATGTCGATAGTCATCGCTCTGAATTAGGCGCAATGCAAAACCGCTTTGATCATGCCATTAGTAATCTTGAAAACGTTCATGAGAATTTGGCGACATCAAACAGTCGCATCAAAGATACCGACTACGCCAAAGAAACCACTCAAATGCTCAAGCAACAAATACTGCAGCAAGTGAGCACAACGATACTCGCTCAAGCCAAGCAAGCGCCGAATCTAGCTTTAACGTTATTAGGTTAATGAATTACCTACAATCTTATAAAAGCATTTCAGCTTAGCCAGTGCTTTTTGGCGAATAAAAACACAACTCCCCACTCGACTGACTTCCCGACAACTTTAGCGATTTTCTCATCTTTTTTCGATAATTTTACTGCCAGTCACGCTTCCTTCTGTTTTACCGCTATTTCTTTAATTTTGTTGTTTTTTTCCTAAAGGTTTCGCCAATCACGCCGTTATTAAAAGTAACTTAGAGATAACTACTTGGTTTTCCGAGACGTCGGAAACCGCTATACCGGAAAATCAATTGGAGAAGTCACCATGGCAGTGAATGTAAATACAAACGTTTCAGCGATGACAGCGCAACGTTACCTAAACAACGCAAACAGCGCACAACAAACATCAATGGAGCGTCTAGCTTCAGGCTCAAAAATCAACAGCGCAAAAGATGACGCTGCGGGCCTACAAATCTCGAACCGTTTGAACGTTCAAAG